>JAMOSL010000153.1 GCA_027063105.1 Campylobacteraceae bacterium | reverse complement strand
ATTTAAAATAATCATCTGTTCCTGTCGTATTTTTAGCAAATATCCAAGCTCTATCATCAATCTGCTCTGGAGCATTATCGGTACAAACTCTATCAGTTGCACTTGTACAATATGTTATTAATATGTCATTTCCATGGCCAAGAGAACCACTATACTTACTATAACCTGAAGACTTTGATTCATTACCATCATCTAAAGTACAAAAAAAAAGCTATTCCCTCCCATATCCACTTCAGAACCATAAGTCTCACATTGACTAGCTGATAATTGGGTTGAACCTAAGAGTAGTGCTGATGTAATTAGTATTTGTTTTAACATATTTTTTCCTTTAAGTATGTTTTGTTGAAGATAGTTTTTTAGGCTATCTTTTTGTTTGTTTCCACGGATGCCAACGCTAATAAAATAAGCTTATCGGAAGTGACGGCTTCAGCCTCACAAACAGCTGGAGCTAAAGCACCAGTTCCGAAAAAACCTTGATTCATTGTTATTGACAATCTATGGTTACGCTTGAATGATTTAGCTAAATCAAAAACATTTGAAATCGTCTATAAAGTTATTACATTTAAAAAGTATATATCAAACTTCTGGCAACTTCTGGCAATCGTAATATTTTAAGAATATATTTGTATATTATTGCAATATTTTTTATCTATGTATCAAAAGGTAACAAATATAAGACTTATTTGTTTATAATATACTCATATCTCTCAAAAAGTTTTACTATTTCCTCACTGTCTTGAGAGTTAGCACGAATTTTTTTACCATCTTCAAATTCATAGATAGCTTTTTTAAAAGGGCTTTAATTCTTTTAACTTTCTCTAATCCCCAACCTAAACCTGTTTGTACAAACTTATCAGTTGCATGAGGTTGATTAGGAATAGAAATAAATTAAAACCAAACTTTTAGGGTACCCACAAGGGGAATACCCCTACGAAATAACATCGTGTAGGGGCAATCCCTTGTGGTTGCCCTTTGAAGGTTACTTATATTTTAATCCTTAGTTCTTTGATGTTGAGCATTATAAGTGTAGAACAAATACATAGCAATTAGATTATGAAAATCTTTACCTGCCTTCATAAATGTACGATATAAATTTGGATTAATAATCATTGCTTCTCTTATCGGTTCTTGCATTTTAAAGCCTTTTATTTACTTGATTTTTAGATACAAAAGTTTTTAAACTACCTTCTGTATATCCAATTTTCTCAGCTAGTTCTCTATAAGTTAACCCTAACTCTTTAGAAACTTTTTTAACTAAATGTATTTCTTTCTCTTCCAAAACAGTTATCCTTTTTTAATTTCAATTATATCAAAATATGGTTGTGAATGAGGATTGTGTGAAGAGTGGAACTTAAAGCTTTTCTCTGACTATTTAAGTATGTAGAAGCGATTTTCATACAGCATGATTTTAATTTCTTACGAATGGTTGATTTTAATGAATATTAATTAACAATTAAATAATTATTAGAAGTATAAAAATAATTAAAATATCAATCTTTTTCCCTATATTTAAAGCATTATGTATATCTTTTACCTCTATATTTTCTCTGCCATCTCCAAAATAGGGTTTCTCTTTTATCTTTCTAAAATATGAAGTATCTCCACCTAATTTAACCTCTATAGCTAAAGCCATAGCAGATATAGGGTACCCAGCATTTGGGCTTTCATGTCCAGAAGCATATTTATAAAATTTATGGGCTTTAAAATTAATAGCAGTTATCAATATAGCTGTTAATCTTGCAGGAATAAAATTTACTATATCATCTAATTTTGCAGATACTTTACCAAAATTCTCATATTTATCAGTGTGGTATCCAACCATAGAGTCTAATGTATTTACGGCTTTATATAAAAAAGCTCCTTCAATACCAAATAAATATAGATAAAAAAGAGGTGCTACAACGCCATCACTTAAATTTTCTCCATAAGTCTCAATAGATGCTTTATTAATATCACTACTACTTAAATTATCAGTATCCCGACTAACCAGATATTTTATATTTTTTGGATTGATAGAAATATCATATACAGCTTTATATAACATATTAGAAGCAATAGTAGTAGATGCAATTATTGCAGTGACTATTAAAGATATTATAGGATTGAACTCATTTAAAATGATATTAATAAAAGAAGTTATTAAATAAACTGTAAGAAGTAGACTCAATAGTAATATAAATCCTCTGGAAATGCTATCTTTATAAAATTTATTTTCAAACCATTTAATATAATCTCCCATAAATATAACAGGATGTTTAATAAAATTAAATTCACCAAAAATCTTATCTATTAAGAAAGCGAGGAGAGTCATCTCCCCCAACCATCTCTTTTTGTTGTTTTTCTCTTCTTTTTCGTCTCTTTTTTATCTCTCTTTTTGCCAAATGCACCAGCTGTTTTTGGTTTTTTTTCATTTACTTTCTTTCTTGCACCTTTTTGGTTTGGTACTAGTTTCGGTGCATAACCATCTATTATCTCTTTATCAATACTCTTTGATAGCATTCTTTCTACTTCTCTTAACGCTACAAGCTCTTTAGGGGAGTTTAAAATAATAGCCAATCCATTTCGTCCAGCTCTACCAGTTCTTCCAATTCTATGTATATAATCTTGAGTAATATGAGGAATATCATAACTTATAACTATATCCAGACCTTTAATATCTAATCCCCTTGATGCAATATCCGTAGCAACTAATACTCTAGCTTTCTTCTCTTTAAATGCTTCTAAAGCTCTACTTCTTGCACTTGAACTTTTATCTCCATGAATAGATACTGTCTTTAATCCACTAGCAATTAAATCTTTTTCAACTATTTGAGCTTCAACTTTTGTACGCACAAAGACTAATACCTGTTGATAATTTCTTGAACCTATTAAAAATGATAATAACTCTAATTTCTTATCTTCTTCAACAGGATATAAAACTTGTTTAATATTAGATAGAGTATTTCCAAGTGGGGTCATTTCTATTCTAAGTGGACGAGTTAATATCTCTTGACTTAACTCTTTTAAAGAACCTACCAAAGTAGCAGATATAAGGATATTTTGTCTCTTTGGAGTAAGTTCTCTGATAACTTGAGAAACCTCATTCCTAAATCCCATATCTAATATAGTATCAGCTTCATCAAGAATAAAGTAATTTACTCCTGATAAATCTATATTTTTTTGATTTAGATGCTCAACTAATCTTCCTGTTGTAGCAATTAATATATCAACACCTTCAGATAATCTTTTTGCTTGTGAAGATAAAGGTTTTCCTCCATAAATCACCATTGATTTAATAGGCAAATGTTTACTATAATTTTCAGTAGATTGTGCAACTTGTTTTGCCAATTCTCTTGTAGGAACAATAATAAGAGCCTGTACATAAGATTTAGAGTTTTCTAATCTATTTTTCATTATTTTTTCTAATATAGGTAAAACAAATCCAGCTGTTTTACCTGTTCCTGTCTGAGAACTAGCTAATATATCTCTTCCACTTAAAATAGCAGGTATTAACTCTTTTTGTATCTCTGTTGGTTGTTTGTATCCATGAAGTGCTTTCAGAATAGATGGGGATAATCCCAAAGATGAGAATGACATAAGTAAAACCTTAATAATTTTTTTATTATTATATCCGAAAAAGAGTTAACGATTAACTCTAATTTTCTTCATTCCATAAGTTTCTATTTTATTACAATATCCAATATGATATTCACTAAAGTTTTTACAGTTTCTTCGAGCTTTACTGAAATAAAGATGTCTATAACTATCTAAAATAATATCTGTATTTTGTATATAAGGTAAAATATCTACTGAAAGATATGAGAGCATTACTTTATCTAGTTTTTCTGGATTTGATTTGAATTGTTCTATATTTTGTTTTGCCACGATGCCTTCGATATTAACTGATGCAATTGTAGTAAATGACAATATACTTAATATGGTAACAGTATTAAGCATAGAATAGAATGGTTTCTTAGTTAGAAAATATATCATTCCTAGAAATAAAATTAGTAGTAAAAAATAATCAAACCATTCTACATAATATCTTAGCACTGTAGCACCTTTCATTGATTGATAGAGATACATTTTTTTAAGTGAAGAATATCCCATAATCATAGTCTGAAACATTAATCCACTCATCATTATTGAAATTATTTTTTCATTTTTGTAACGATAAATTATTATTAAAAATATAAACACTACAATACCCATTACAATAGCTAATTCAAAGAATCCTTTTCTGGCATAGTTTGATATATTAATTCCATTCTCTAATATATAATTTTCTCCTCCAAATATATAAGGGAGCTGAAATGCCAAAAAGCTTATAAATAAGAAATTTAGAGAACCTAAAAATATACCTATAACAACAATATCAAAAGCATTGGTGTCTAAGTTAATACTTCTACTTTTTGTACTAGATATAGCATAACTAAATAGTATCAAAACAAATAAAAAACTTAAAGGAATAGTAAATGAATGATAAACTTTAAAAGGATTAACAAAAGAAAATAAATTAGTAATAAAATGGCTAAACTGTGGATCAGATTTCATAAATAGAAATAGAAATAAAAGCATAACTGGTAGAGTTATAAGTAATCCTAATCCTATACGAATGGTTAGAGTACTTCTAATTAGTTCTTGTTGATATTTTTTGAGTGATAAAATTGGTTTAATAAAGACTCCTACTGCACCAAATATTCTAAATGATCCAGAGAGCTTCGGAATAATAACTTGAAAGAAATATTCCATATTTTGTACACTTCCTATATAGAGAATACCTATGCATATATATATTATTATTGGTAGAACTTCTTGTGAGAGTTCATTATTATAGTAATATACATCTATAATTAGTATTAACAGAAATGGTACTATCCATTTGGTAAATTGATTCGCTATCTCTTTATTATATATCATATAAAAAAGTGGCAAAAGGAGTAATATATAAGTGGCTATGTCCCAACTAGCTATAATATTAGTAGGTGCAAGATTTTTAATCATAGAAATAATTAAACTAACAAAAAGTACTATTAGAACCCATGAAAAATTATCTAATGGATTAAGCTTATTTTTTATCTCTTTCTCTTCTATTGTATCAATCATTTTAATTCCTTTTGTTTAATATTCTCTCATTATCTTTTTAGCAAACTGTGTATCAATTGTTGCTTCCATTCTTTCAAAAAGAGCGTAATAACCTAGTAGTGTACGATCTAGAAATATATACTCTTCATTTAGTTTATGAACCGATTGAGTCTCTTCTTTTTGAATTTTTAATATTGTTTCAAATCCTCGCTTAGAGAATGCATTATTAGACTTAAATTTATATTTATCTTCTAAAAATATTTCTATATATATGCTATCAAGTGGTTTTATAACATTTCTATAAAATAATAACATTTCCTCCTCACTAGCTTTATCAATCATTCCTAATTCTAAATATTGTTTAGTGATATATTTATCATACACTCCATCAATAAGTGATAAATGTAAATTATTGTAGCTTTTTAGAAAATTACTATTTACTCTCTTAACGCAACCAAAATCTATCAGTCCTAACATTTTATTTTTCATGAATATAAAATTACCAGGGTTTGGGTCTGCATGAACACATTTTAATTTATATAATGAAATAAAGAAACTATCAAAAATTGTTTGTGCATAATGATTTTTCAATTCTTTAGATGGATTAGAAGCCAAAAAATCATCTAAATTAGAACCTGATAGATAAGATGTGGCTAATATTTTATTTGTAGAAAAATTAGGGTAAAATTTTGGTATAGTTATATGAGGATGTTTTAAATTATCATAAAAATACTCTAAATTCTTAGCTTCATGTTTATAATCTACCTCTTCATAAAGTCGTACAGTTATCTCTTTCATTATATGGTCGATATTTCCACCTTTTGCAAATCGTCTTAAAGCAAAACTTAACATAGATAAATCACTTCGTATAGTATTCCCAATACCTGCATATTGTATTTTTACAGCCATGTCTTTAATACCTTTTTTTGCTCGGTGTACTTGTCCTAAACTTGCTGAACCAAAAGGTTTATCCTCAAACTCTTCAAATATATTTTTTGGATACTCTCCAAGTTCTTGATGAATAATTTTTCGTACTAAAGCACGATTAAGTGGTGGAACAGATTGGAATGATTTGCTAATTTCATTCAAATAACTTGGAGGCAAAAAAGGCATACTTAATGCTATCTGTTGAGCTATTTTTATAGAGACTCCTTTAAGTTCTCCCAAAGATTCCATAATAATTTTTGCAGTTTCTTTTTGGTTCTTCTCTTTTGAAAGTTCTTTTTGCTCATTTGATAGGAATAGTTGTTTAATCTGTTCTTTACTCTTTTTACCTCCTATTTTAAGTATTGCTTTCCCTATAACTTTACCACGAGCTATTTTACTAATTGGTATACTTTTATTTTTCATCTAATAGTCCTTGAAGTTTACTTTTTATGTTATTAAGTCCTCGTTTAGGTGCTGTATACTTTTGTAGAGATGAAAGTAGATGAGTCTTTAGTAAAAACATTCCTAAATCAGAGGCTTTTGTTAAGATATCTGAATGTAATAGAGCCTCTATAACAGCCATAGAGTGGTCAACAAATTGTGTAGTAT
>JAMOSL010000152.1 GCA_027063105.1 Campylobacteraceae bacterium | reverse complement strand
TAATCAAAACGGTAAATGCAATACCCATTGATATTAAAGTATTTCTTGGGCTCTTCATAGCTTTTTTAAATTTCTTTGCATTATCTCTTTGGTTTTCCATAATGTCTGCTAATGTTTCATAAGCACCTGATATATTACCAGTTTGCTCTCCCAGTTCAGTCATGGCTACAGCAATATGTCCAAATTGCTCTCCATGAGGCTTGAAGGCTTCTCCCAATGTTTTACCTGCATTAATATCATTCCCTATTTGGGTAAAAATAGCTCCTAACTCTTTATTATCACTATTCTCACCAACTTCAAATAGGCTATCATTTATAGGGATACCCGCATCTGTCATAACTGCAATCTGCTTAATAGCTGCTACCTTATCATCTATAGGAATTTGTTTAGTGGATTTCTTTTTAGAATTCTTTATCAAGTTTTTAATTATATCTTCTAGTGGTGCAGAACCCTCTACTGCCTTAATTACCATTACTTTTGGAAAATCTTCTTTAGCAATAGTTACTGCTTCTCTTTTATTATCAGCATACAAAGACTCTATTCTTTTTTTACCCTTTTCAGTAACTGTGACATTAAAATATTTCATTATTATACTTTTGCAACTCTATATATCTCTTCAACTGTTGTAGCTCCAGTTGTAGCTTTCATAATTCCATCTTCAAACATATTAGAAAATCCTTCAGAAAGAGCCTGTTTAGTTAGCTCCTCTTTACTTGCACTATTTGCAATCATTCTAGCTAACTCTTCGCTGATATTCAGAACCTCAGAAATCATCTCTCTTCCTCCATAACCTGTATGATTACACTCTTTACATCCTTCTCCTGTATAAAAAATAGAACCTTCAGGAACAAATTCTCTAATCTCTCGCAGCATCTTCTCTTCTGGGATATGCTCTATTTTACAATGAGGACATAATTTTCTAACCAATCTTTGTGCCTGAATAGCGACTAATGCCCCACTAAGTAGATAAGATTCAATACCCATATCCAAAATTCTATTAACAGCACTAATTGAATCATTTGTGTGAAGTGTTGATAAAACAAGGTGACCAGTAAGAGCTGCTTGAATAGCAATTCGAAGTGTCTCTTGATCCCTAATTTCCCCAATCATAATCTTATCTGGATCTTGTCTCAAAATTGATCTTAGTGCAGCTGCAAAAGTTAATCCAACATCTGCTTTAACCATAACCTGCTGAATACCACCCATTTGATACTCAACTGGGTCTTCAACTGTAATAATCTTATCTCTAGGATCTCTAATGGCATTTAAAGCTCCATATAGAGTTGTTGTTTTACCACTACCTGTAGGACCTGTTACAAGCACAATACCAAATGGAGCAGCAATACCTTGTGAAATTTTTTCATAGTTAGCTTTACTCATACCTGCATCTTCTAACCTAATCATAACTTTAGATTTATCCAAAATCCTCATAACAATTGACTCTCCATGCATGGTAGGCAGAGTTGAGACCCTAAAGTCAAATTCTCTATTTGATACTAAAGCTGAGAATCTTCCATCTTGAGGCTTTCTTTTTTCTGCAATATCAAGTCCAGACATCAGTTTAACTCTTGACGAAAGAGGACCAAATATATCTTTATCAAATGTAAATGTCTGCTTAAGCATACCATCAACCCTATCTCTAACTACACAATTTTTTTCTGTTGCTTCAATATGAATATCACTTGCTTGACCAACAATTGATGATTTTAAAATAATATCAATCAGTTTTTCAACAGCTGGTGACTCCTCTGAATCAGTATCATCTGTTCCAACTGACCTAAGATCTTTTCTAATATCATTAACCAATCCACCTACACTGTCTGAAATTTCCATCTGCTGAAGATATTTTCTAAGTTGAGATGGTTTTGCAATAGCTATATTAATTGGTTTCTTTGGGAAAAGCCTCTGTAATGCCTCTTGAGCACCCATATCTAAAGCATCTTCAAAAGCAACTAATACATTTAAATCTGTCTCTTCAATGGGCATTGCATTATATTTTAAAAGTTGAGCATAAGGTATTTTATTAAATAAATGCATATCAATATCACAATCATCTAAATCTATAAACTCTATCCTTAATTCTTTTGCTACCATTTCTAGAATAGGTGTTAGGTTAATACCTTGAATTTTCTCTAAATGTTCTAAAGTAATAACACCCGCTCTAATCTTAACTGCTAAAAATTTTTGCACTGTTTCTAAATCTATTGTATCTTCCAAAACAAGATTACTAAACGAGATCTTTTTTGGTGGTCTACTTCTAACCAATTTAGAGATTGCATCTTTAGAAATTAAATCCTCTTCCAACATCATTTTAATTAACTTAACCACTCAAATCTCCTTAATGAAATATTAAAACTTGCCTAACTGCATCTTTTTCAAGAGTTCTTCTGCTTTCTTAGAGCTATTCTCTTTGAGATACGCTTCCAAAATATCTTCTGCAACTTTATAATCACCTAATTTAGCTTTAGATTTAGCGAATAGTAACCAGCTATCTTCAGAATTACTATTTAAACTATTACTTAATAAAGCCCATTTTTGAGATATTGCATAATCACCTTTCTCATAATAACCATCTGCTAAATATAAAGCATCTCTATAATTATTATTCTTATTATATCTATCTTCTACAATACTTAAAGTATCAAATATTTTATTATTATCGTCTAAACTGTCTTTATCTGTCACTATAATATTAAGATATTTTCGTCTATGTGGTTTATCAATCTCCTTTTTATCTACTTCTTCTTCAGAAAATTCTATATTCATTTTTGGCTTACTATTATTTTCTTCTTTAATACTCTCTTCTTCTGCTATCTCTTTATCTATCTCTTCATTATATAGAGTGTCATTAACTACGGCAGGAACAATTTTAGGAATTACTTTTTCTTCAACCTCTGTAATCTCTTTAACAATTATTTCTGTTTTATTAACTTCAATACATTTCTCTGGAACTTTTATCTCTTGAATTATCTCTTTTACTATAACAGAAGGAGTAGCATCTACTTTAACTATTTTAGCAGAAATATTTTTATCTTTTGGAAAAAATTTCTCAATTTGACTAAAAATTAAATTTCTATTTAAGATATATAATAATAATAAAAATAGAATGAATATAAATCCAATCCATGGTAAAGTTTGTTTTATCTTATATCTTCTCCATTCTTTCTCTAATAAGTCAATATCATACATTAATAAATCCTAATTTAATAGCTGACATCTCAATAATTTTTTTGGAAAATTTATTTATATCAATCTTATTTTTATCGTTAAGATCATAATATTCATATATCTCAAAAATTGTAAAAAGCATTTTATTAGTTTCTCTATAATTACCTTTTGTAAATTTATATATCAAGCCTATATGATAACTTTTAATATTATTAGCAATCTCAAAAAGATTTTTTTTAAGTAATTTTTTATGCACATAATTCTGAATATCATCAATTGTTCCATTTTTTAATTCAATCACTTCCCATATTCTAGATTGAAAATGCTCTTTGGCTATGATATCTTCTTCTTTATCTGTTTTATGCAGTGCAATAACAAATTTAATAGAACGACTATCAGCCAATAATCTAATTCGTTCCATCATTTCAGAAGAATACATTTGAGCCTCATCAAGTAAAACAATAATCTCTCGTTTACCTTGAATATCTCGACAATAATCGACCAAAGTAGAAAAATTAACTTGTGTATTAGATGGTAAATCTTTTTTTGTAATAACTTTAAAAATTTTATGGAAGAACTCTTTTTCATTTGTTGTAGGAGTAGCAAAGTAATGTATATCTTTTTGGTACTTAAAGTTTTCATAAAGATAATTTAATAATATACTTTTTCCTGTTCCAGGTCGTCCAAATACTAAAATCATCTTAAGAGGCTTTTCAATACTATGTTGAAGTTGCTTGTAAGATACAATTGATGATTCTAGTGCAATATAATCATCAATCTCTATTGAATCAATAAAAACATTTTTAGCTGGATAATATCTACTGTCCATTTACTTTTTTATACCCTAACTCTTTTAGTGATACATCATTACTATTACTAATAATATGAGGGGTGATAATTAAAACTAACTCAACAATATTCTCAATTCTTTCCTCTTTTTTAAATATGCTAGATAATAGAGGAATATCTCCGAGAAGAGGTACTTTATTTATTTTAACCCCTGTTTGAGTAGTAATTAATCCTCCTAAGATAGCATGATGACCATCTCGTATTTTAATAACAGAAGCTATTTGCCTACGAATCAAATCTGGAGGTATAACTCTTGTTCCAGCACCTGAACTTACTGGCTCAAGAGTATCTGTAATTGATGGATTAATCTTTAACGTAATCATACCATTAGTATTTATCTCTGGAGTAATATCTAGTAAAACTCCTGCGAATACAGAATCTACTGTCTCACCTTCAACACCAACAGCACCACCTTCTCCACCTGCTGTACTACTTGAAGTAATTTTATAAAAAAGTTCTTTACCAACACTAATTAATGCTGGTTGATTATTTAGAGTCATAACTCTTGGACTAGATACTGCTTTAACATCTCCTTGGGTTTGTAAAAATTTAACAACATCTTGAACCTCCATACTACCTTTAGCATCAATAATTGCTGCCTGTGTTGGTGCTGTTCCTAATCCAAATTCTGTTGCGCTTAAACCAGTATCATCACTCGTAAATGTAGAAACATTTTTCTGCCCTACAGCATACGAGTTAATAGCTACATTCTGTAGATTATATAATTGAGACCAATCTACACCTGTCGTTTTACTATTATCAAATGTTACTGTTATAATTCTAACATCAATTAGTACCTGTTTTTTTATCTGTTCTTTTAGAGTTTTTATATATCTTGTAACTCTACTAAGTTGTCTAGTTGTACCCGTAACTGTAATCATACCTGCATCAGAATTTACAATTGGAGCAAGAGGATTATACTCCCAAACTTTTCCATTTGGTCCTTCCCAAGAGGTCTCACTAAGTTTTTTATAATGTGTACTTCCATCTGCTGCACCTATTAACATTCTTTGGACTTCACTTTCAACCGTCTTCCAAAACTTAAATTCATCACTACTCTTTATCTCTATACCAGTTTTTGATTCACTACCACTTCCAGCCGTACTTGCTCCATTACTAGAATTAGCAATAGTAACATTTGCACTACTCTCACCTTTTCTACTTCCCGATATATAATGAACTCTAAATGTTCTAGTTGTTAAATATGAAATTGATAATCTACTATTTTTCAGTCTATAATCTAAATCATTCTCTTTTAAAATAGTATCTAAAAACTCTTCTAATGTCGTATTTTTTAATTTAACAAAATATAATTTATTATCTAGTCTCTTTTTTGCCCATTCATCTTTTACAGTAACAGTTAAATCACATGTATCTGCTAAGTTTTCAATAGCATCACCAATCGTCAATTTACTATCTATTGTAACAGTAAATAATTTACTATCACAAGTACCTGCATGAGCAAAAATAGGAGAAAATAATGTTATAAACATTATTAAAATCCCTATTTTAGTTTTATCTTTTATTAAATTCATATTTAATTCTCCTCTAATTGAATAATATTTTTCTTTTTCTTTTTTAGAAATAATTTTATTATATTTCTCTCTCTAGACAAAACTACACCTTTTTTACCTATGAACATAACTTCATAATCAGATACAACATCAGTAATAATATGCCATTTCCCATCAATAAATGCTTTTCCATTCATAATTGCATTAAGAGAAAAATCTTTATCCTTTTTTAAAAGTAATTTATCTGCTGTAGAAGCCACCTCTAAAGGTGTAATCAATTGCTTAAATGGATCAGGAGTAGAAGATAAAGCCTCCAATAATATACCATCTCTAGGTTTCTTTATCTTATCAATCATCATATCAATCTCTTCTAGCGTAATATTTGCAAAAAGAAAAGATGATAAAATAGATAATATAATAATCTTTTTCATTAGTGGTTAATCCCCCATACCGATAATTGAATACTAGCACTAACACCTTTATCAGTTTTTTTATAAGTACTACTATATATATCTGTTACCAAAGTATTCTGCTCTAATTCGTTAGTAAACTGTACAATATTTTTAAAATTCCCTTCACACTCTAACTCAATTTCTAAAACATGCCCAAAACTACCATTGCTATCAACATATTTATTTTTAAGATACTTCAGATTTATTTTTTGATTTGCTGCTATCTCTGCTATAGAATTTAAAAATATAGCCCAACTTTTTTGATTAAATAACATATCTGATAGTTTTAAAAGATTAGAATCTATATATAAAATTGTCTCTTTAAGAGTAACTATTTTATTCTTTTTATTCTTAATATCTCTACTAAATTTTTTTACATAATAATCTCTATCTCCACCAGATGTTATAGATCTAAGATAAGTGCTTTCAGTAGCTATTTTTTTTTCTAATCTAGCTTTTGTTTTCATACTTTCCGCTAGAAGATCCTGTGCATATGGTAAAAAATAACTATATGCTATAAAAGTGATAGAACCTGCCGTGATTGCTATCATACCCCATTTCTCACTATCATTTTTGGTAGAGAAATATTTATCCATCTCTTCTAATTTATTGGCTATAAGTTTCATTTAAGATTAACCTTTAAAACACCTGTATAGGTACTTGTATTCGCATCGAAACTAATATTATCAATATCAA
>JAMOSL010000151.1 GCA_027063105.1 Campylobacteraceae bacterium | reverse complement strand
AAAGAAGATTGGGAGGAGCAAGTGCAAATAGAGCTTGTTATTCTCAAGATTATACTGGTCTAAAAATACTACATACACTTTATGATAATTGCTTAAAAGAGGATATTAAGTTTTTAAATGAACACTATTTAATTGATTTGATTAAAGAAGACAGAGTTATCAAAGGTGCTATATTATTAGATATAAATAGTGGGGATATAAAAGAAGTTTTTGCAAAATCTGTGGTAATTGCAACTGGTGGATATAGTTCAATTTATCAGGGATTTACAACTAATGCTTATGGTTCAACTGGAGATGGTGTATCAGCTGTTCTTCGAGTTGGTGGAGAATTAAGAGATATGGAATTTATACAATTTCATCCAACAGCATTAAAATCATCTTCTATCTTAATATCAGAAAGTGCAAGAGGGGAAGGTGGGTATTTAGTAAACTCTGATAATAAAAGATTTATTGATGAGCTTCTACCAAGAGATGTTGTTGCAAGAGCTATATTTAATGAAATAGAAGATGGTAAAAGCGTATATTTAGATATTAGACACTTAGGTGAAGAGAAGATTATGGAGCTTCTACCACAAGAGGTTCATTTATGCAAATTACACGAACACATAGACCCAGTAAAAGAGTTAATACCTATAAAACCTGTTGCTCATTACAGTATGGGTGGTATTAGTGTAGATAATAATTTATCAGTTAATGGACTCAAAGGGTGTTTTGCAGTTGGAGAGTGTAGTAGTGCAAAGATACATGGAGCAAATAGATTGGGAGGTAATTCTCTTCTTGAACTTATTGTATTTGGTAAAAAAACTGGAATAAATGCATTTGAATATTCTAAGAATATAGATAATACAAATATAGATAATCAAGCATTAGAAAATAGTATTAAGTATATAGATGAGATATATAATTATCCTAACGAAATAAACTTTTATCATAAAAAAGATTTTATAGGAGAAGAATTTTATAATAAAGCTGGAATACTAAGAGATGGGGAATCATTAAATAAGCTATTACAAACCATAGAAGATATAAAAGAAAATATAGAATTTATGGGTATAGGTGATAAAGGTAAAATAGCTAATAGTAATCTAGTAGATTTTTTAGAGTTTACAAGTGCTATAACTCTTGGGGAAATAATAGTTAAAGAAGCAATAAAAAGAACAATTAGTGTAGGAGCTCATTATAGAGTTGATGGAGAAAATCAATGAACATTAAAATAAAAAGAGATAAAGAATTTGTAGATTATGAAGTTTCTAAGGGTTTAACTCTATTAAAAGCTTTATATAAAATTAAATCTGATATAGACAACTCTTTAGGATTTAAAGCAGGTTGTCGAAGTGGTATTTGTGGAGTTTGTGCTGTTAGGGTTAATGAAAAAGAGGTATTAGCGTGTAGTTATAAGCCGAAAGATGATGATGAGGTTACACCACTTAGATATCATAGTGTTATAAAAGACTTAATAGTTGATAAATCAAAATCAAAAGAGACTTTAAAAAATTCTTTGGCATGGCTACATCAATATATTAAAACAGATATTACAATAGAAGAAGAGAAAAAAACAGAACTTCAGAGCGATTGTATATTATGTAGTAGTTGTTACTCTGCTTGTCCTGTCTTTGAAATAAATAAAGATTTTTTAGGACCATTTGCTTTAACTAGAGTATATAGATATACTGCAGATAAGAGAGAGGGTGATATAAAGTCAACTATTGATACTATTCAATCTAATGGAGTTTGGGATTGTACTTTATGTGGAGAATGTACAACAGTTTGTCCACAAGGTATAGACCCAAAAATGGATATAACATTACTTAGAGGAGTCAGTAGTCAATTTGGATATAGTGACCCTAACTTTGTAGCTATGAGTTTTGGATTTTAATAATTAGTTAAAGTTTATAATGAGTTTTTAGTCCATTAAGTCCTAAATAGCCATTTTTGCTGAATGCCAACTAACTCACTTTAGTCTAAAAAATCCCAAGTCAAATAGATTTTATATTAGCTTTATACGCAAAAATCACAAACTAAATAGGAATTAAAAAAGAAAATTTCTTAATAAAAATAATTAATTTTATTTGTAGTATATATTAAGAAATAAAGCACTAATCTAATAAATTAGAGTAAAAGTTGATGAATATATATATTAATGCTATAATTAACAATAAGGATATTAATGGAAAATATAGAATTGTTATTTAAACAATTAGAAATAATTGACATGAAATATAAAAAATTAAATGAAATTTTGCTTGATGATTTTAATATTTTTTCAATTTTATTAAAATCTAGTGATGAAGTAAATTTGCATTCAAGATTTATTTATGAGCTATTAAATCCTGATGGTTCTCATAATCAAGGTAATCTTTTTATTGAATTATTTCTCAAAGAGATTAAAATTGATTTTTCTCTCAATAATATTTCTATTTTTCGTGAAAAACTAAATATTGATATTCTACTACAATCTCCTAATCAATCAATAATTATTGAAAATAAGATTTATACACAAGATCATTCAAATCAATTAAGTAAATATCTTAATATAATAAAAAAACAAGGATATAAAGAAGAAAATATCTTTATCATTTATCTTACTCTTTTTGGAGAAGATGCGAATGAGAGGACAATGTTAAAAAATATTATAAATATATCTTATGAAGAACATATTAAACATTGGATAGAAGGTTGCATAAAAGAGATGGCTCTTATTCCAACAATAAGAGAGATATTATCTCAATATCTTAATTTAATTAAAACATTAACAAATCAATCACAATATAAAGGTTTTATTTTGGAAATCAAAGATTTTTTATTAAAAGATAATAATTTTAAAATGGTTTTAAATATACAAAATTCTATAATTGAAGCAAAGATTCAAATTCAATTAGATTTTTGGCAAAGCTTATTAAATAATTTAAATAAAGATTATGATTTTAACTTTTATAATAATAATCAAAATGGTAATAAGAATATGAAGAATAGTATAGAAAAATATTATAAACAGTTAAAGAATAGAAAAGATTATGGAATAGAATATAAAGTTGATGAAAATTTATACTTCTTCATTGAATTAAGAAATAATATTTATTATGGATTTTATTTTCCTGATGAAGATATAATTAATAAAGTACAAATTAACAAATTAAATAATATTCAAATTAATTGGGATGATATATCAGAAAGTATTTATTGGAAATATAGTGATAAGAAATTAGATTTTGAATCTTTTAATAGCAATGTTTTAAATTTAATTAATTCAGATTTAAGAGAAAAAGAGATTAAAATGATTAGTGATAAAATCAGTAATTTAATTATACAATATAATAAAAGTTAAAAGGAAAGATAATGTTGAAAAGAATAATTATGATAATTTTTTTATCCTCTAAAATAATATTTGCAATGAATGCTAATGATGTACAAAATGCTTCAGGAAGTGAGTTAGGTTGTATCAAAGGTCTTGGACATAAAAGAATTAATTTTATTATTGATTATAGAAGTAAAAATCCTATTAAAGATATTAATGATTTATTAAATATTAGAGGTATTGGCAAAGTTATTTTCAATAATATTAAAAATGATATTAAGAAAAAGATTTGTACAAAAGATAAAAAAGATACTACTACTCAGCAAAATAATACTAAAAAAAGAATTAAAGCAGAATAGTAGTTTAAACTAAAGTAGCGTGTGATAAATCCATAAAAAGAGGTGATAGCGTGTGTAAAATATTCAAAGCTAAAAAATGTTAGAGTTATTAGCAAATAATATTCTTTGGTGGCATTGGATTATTTTTGGATTAATAATGCTTATTGTTGAGTTATTTACAAATATATTCATTATGTTAGGATTAGGAATTTCTGCTATTATTGTAGGTACTATAGATTTAATATTTGTATTATCTCTAAATGAAGAACTTTTAATTTGGATTATAAGTAGTATAGTAATAATTATTTTTCTTATTAAATTCTTTAGAAAAAGTAAAACAGATAAAAGTGGTCAATCAAATTATGCTATTGGTGTTAAAGGTATTATCGAAGAGCCAATTAAGGCTTATGGTAGAGGGAAAGTGAGATTCAATACTCCTATATTAGGCAGTAGGATTTGGAACGCAACAGCTGATGAGGATTTGGATAGTGAAATAAGAGTTGAGATAATTGAAGTTCGAGGTCAACTTATAAAAGTTCAAAAAATATAGGAGAAAATTATGATAGCAGAATTTAATGTTTTAATAGGTTTAATTGTAATAATAATAGCGATACTCTACAAAGGTATCAAAATTATTCCACAAGGGGAAGAGTGGGTTATTGAAAGATTGGGGAAATTTAGCAAAACTCTTGAACCTGGATTAAATATTATTATTCCATTTATAGATAATGTAAGAGCTAAGATATCTACAAGAGATATTATTATGGATATTCCAGAACAAGAGGTTATTACAAAAGATAATGCTGTTATTAGAACTAATGCTATTGCTTTTGTCAGAGTAACCGATCCAAAATCAGCACTATATGGCATAGAAGACTTTCAATTAGCTATTGCAAATTTAATAATGACAACACTTAGGTCTATTCTTGGTGAAATGAAGTTAGATGAAGCTTTATCTAATAGAGAGATGATAAAAGAAAGATTAAAAGATAGTATATTAGATGATGTAGCTGATTGGGGAGTAACGATTAAATCTGTGGAGATACAAGATATAAATCCTAGTGGTTCTATGCAAGATTCAATGGAGAGACAAGCTGCAGCTGAAAGAGAAAGACGAGCTATAGAAACAACTGCAGAAGGTAATAAAAATGCAGCTATCTTAGAAGCTCAAGGTAAACTAGAAGCTGCTAAATTAGAGGCTGAAGCTCAAGTTGCTTTAGCTAATGCCTCTGCATCTGCTATTGAGTTGATAGCTAGTGCTGTTGCAGATAAAGAGTTACCAGCAATGTTCTTATTGGGAGATAGATATATTAATTCTCTTGAGAGTATGTCAAAATCACAAAATGCTAAATTTATAATATATCCTGCTGACATTCAAGGAGCTATTAAAGGTATGCTAGGATCTTCATTTAAATAAGATAATTAAAAAAGGAAATATCATGGTAGCAAAAGAGATAAGTTTTATAGAGTTTTTAGAAAATAATCGTAAAAAAAAGTTATTAATACCTATTTATCAAAGAGCGTATGAATGGAGAATAGCTAAAGATAAAGAAGTTGCAAAACTTTTAGAAGATATAGATGATATTATTATTAAAGATAAAAATTCAAGCCACTTTTTAAATTCTATTGTTTATATAGAAGATATAAAGAGTAAAAATTTTATTAATATTATTGATGGACAGCAACGGATTACAACAATATCAATCTTATTTATTGCTCTAAGAGATAGATTAGTTATCTTACTAAAAGAAAAAAATAGAGAACTTAATAAAGATAAAGATAATGAAAAATTAAAAGATATTATTGAAGATATTGAAATTGAGATAGATAAAATTTCTGATGATTACTTAGAAATAAAAGGTAAAAAGTCAGATAATAAAATTAGATTATCTTTATCAAATAAAAATAAAGATAGAGAAATTTATAATACATTATTTAATAGTAATTATGATAAAAGTCTTAAATCTAATATCTTATCCACTTATAAATTCTTTTTTCATACTCAGAAAATGAAAAATTATTTGTTTGATGATATTAAAATTTTACTTAAAAAGATAGAGAGGATTAGTATTGTAAAAGTAGAATTAGATTTAGAAAAAGATAATCCTCAAAGAGTTTTTTCAGGTTTAAATGGTGGAGGATTAAAATTAAAAGATACTGACCTGATTAAAAATTCTATATTTATGAGCATTGATATTGATAAGCAAGAAGAGTTACATTCTGAACTCTGGGAAAAATTAGAAGATATGCCAAATGAAAAGAATTCAGATAAAGCATTCGCTAATTTTATACAACATTTTTTAACAATGAAACTAGGTCGCGTAGTAACAGCTAATTCTATATATGAAGAGTTCATCAATAAATATCTAAAAGAAATAAAAGAAGATAATGATTATAAAAAAGTTAAAGCTATTTTAATAGAAATGTTAAAATATAAAGATATTTTTCTTGATTTAAAGAATAATGAGTTATATTTAAAAGATTCTATCTTACCTTATTTTGAAATAGAAGCCTATTATCCTTTTCTTATGAAATTAAAATATAATAACTCTTCTATATTTACCAAAATAACTAAAATTATTGAAAGTTTTTATATTAGAAGAGAAGTATATGGACTTTCTCATGGCATAACAAAAAACATATTTGCATCTGCGTGTAAAGATTTATCTATAGATGAGAATATTCTTAATAAATTTAAGGTATTTTTAAAGGCAAAAGAAAATAAACAAAGATTTCCAACAGATGAAGAATTTAAAGATACTTTATTAACAAAAAATTTATATGAAGATAGCAATAAAAAAACAAAAGCAATTTTATATATATTAGAAAAGTCTATAAATAAAGATTTTGATATAGATTTTGATGATATTACAGTAGAACATATTCTACCACAAACTAATTATAATAATCTTTTAGATTGCTGGAAAGATAATATCTCTAATTTTGAATATGATAAACAACTGCATACTTTAGGAAATTTAACTCTTTTAATACACTCAGATAATTCATCTATAAAAAATGATTGTTTTGAAAATAAAAAAGAAATCTAT
>JAMOSL010000150.1 GCA_027063105.1 Campylobacteraceae bacterium | reverse complement strand
CGCATAATCTTCATAGCCGATAATTTCCTACATAGTGTATCTACATTAGCTAAGTTTCTTTTTTCATGGTCTAATATTCGTGCATAAATATTTATAATCTGTTCAGTTTGGGATCGTTTTTTTGCTATAACAACAAATGAGTTCTTGAAAAATGAAATTTGAGGCTTTCCTATCCTACCTCCAATTTTTGCAATTTTTGCTAATAGTGCTATAACAATACCATCTAAACTAACGATAACATGGCTATATAACTCCTCGTCATTCATCGTTCCATTCAGCTCTTTCCCACATTTCATACAGAATTTATCATTACAATTATTCTTGTGTCCACAGTGTTGACACTTACATTTACGGAATTTTTTTGCCTCTTTCTGAGATAACGCAAGTTCCTCTTTAGTTGGCATAAGCTCACCACAATATATGCAATAGATATTATCACTGTCATTAACTTTATCACAATACTTACATATATAATCTTGTACTTCGTTATTCCAAAAATCAAACATAAAAATTCCTAATTAATAATTTTAATCTGTATCTTCTCGTAGAGATTTCTCTTTAATCACTGCTACAATTTCAACATAACACTCTCTCAAATCATCTTCTCTGGCTTTATCTAATAATTGAATAACATCATTAAAAGATACTTTTTTAGAATTCTCTTCATCTATTCCAAAACGACACTCAAAGTCACAAAAACTATTTAAAGCTTCAATTTTTTTCTTTTTTTCTCGCTTTAAATATTTTCTTAATTGATGCTTTATCTTCTCTACAATACGGTCAGGGTTTTTATCACCCTCTCTTAGCTTAAAAATCTTTTTCAAATTATACCTCTCTTTTTGATACTTCTTGGCAAAGTTTAACAAAATATTTCGCATTTTCAACAGGTACATCTGGAAGAATTCCATGACCTAAGTTAAATATATGTCTACCATCTTTCATTGTATTTGCCAATGATTCAACGCACTCTTTTGTCGCCTCTTTACTATATAGCCTACATGGCTCCATATTTCCTTGAAGCACATATTTATCTCCAAGTTTCTCTTTTGCTAATTCCATTGGAGTTGACCAATCTACACCAAATACATCAAAATTCCCATAAACTTTATCTAAAAATGCAGGAACTCCTTTTGGAAATAGAATAATTGGTATATTTGGATATTTGGATTTTAAATAATCTGAAATTTCTATCATATATTTCCAACTAAACTCATCATATTTACTAGGTTCAATTGCTGTTGCCCAACTATCAAATATCTGAACAACATCAATACCTGATTCTATCTGTCTTTCCATATAAAGTTTAACAATCTCTGTTACTTTTGCTAAAATATTATGAAGTAGTTCTGGATTTGAATACATCATTTTTTTGCAAAGATTATATGTTTTTGTACCTTGCCCCTCTATCATATATGTAGCTAAAGTCCATGGGCTACCTGCAAATCCAATTAATGCTTTATCATCTGCTAATTGCTCACGAATAAGTTTAATTGTATCATATACATAAATTAATTTATCAGAAGCCTCTTTTCCCCCAATCAATTTATCTAAATCTTCTTGACTGCTAATAGGGTCGCTAAATTTTGGTCCTTCACCCTTTACAAATGATAAATCCATTCCCATCTCATCAGGAATAACTAGAATATCGCTAAAAAGTATAGCTGCATCAACACCAACAATATCCATTGGTTGGAGAGTAACCTCACAAGCCTTTTCAGGATTATGGCAAAGATTTAAAAAGTTACCAGCTTCAGCACGAACAGCCATATATTCTGGAAGATAACGACCAGCTTGTCTCATCATCCATACAGGAGTATATGGAGTCTCTTTTCCTAAACATGCATCTACAAATATTTTATTCATTAATGTCCTACCTTACTTAAATAATTTAAACCAATTGCTAAAGCCATTATAGAAACTGCAAAATACAACATCTCTAAAGGAGTTTGGTACTGTGTATGTAATACTCTTTGAAAGAAGTTTACAACTAATACCATTATAATAACTTTTGCAATTTTATCTTTTAATTGATCAAGAGAGCTAATAGCTAATAATTTACTACCATTTTGACCACTTGCTTCATCTATATCTGATATAAATAATTCATATAAACCAAAAGAGAATATAAACATTACAACAGCTATTAGGTATAAATCAACAGCACCTATAATCCCTGATACCATATCTTCATGAAAATTCTCTGGATGTACTCCTGATATTAAGATATGAAAAGTATGAGTTGTAACATGCCAAATATCTAACGATGCTACTACAAATAAGACTATTGCACCTAGCAATCCAAATATAACTGCTAATATAACAACAAATCTACTTCTCCAAATAGCACCTTCAAAGATAAACTCTATTAATCCTTGCCCTTCTAGTCTTTTAGCCATTAGCAATTCTCCTCTAATTCTATCCATTTTTGTGCTATTCTAACAGAATTTGTAGCTGCTCCAACTCTAACTTGATCAGCAACACCCCAAATATGTAATACATTGTCTTCAAAAATATCTTTTCTAACTCTTCCAACATAAGTTAAATCTGTATCTGTTGATATTATAGGCATAGGGTACTCATTACTCTCTAAGTCATCAATAAGTTTAACATTTTCAAAGTTTTCTAAAACCTCTTTAACTCTATCAATATCAATATCAACTCCATCATTAAATCTAATAGTAATAGCTTCACTATGACTTCTTAAAACAGGAACTCTTACACAAGTTGCAGAGACAGGGAAATTACTATGCATAATTTTTGCAGTTTCATTTGTCATTTTCATCTCCTCTTTTGTATATCCATTCTCTTGTGGAACATCAATATGAGGAATAACATTTAGTGCTATCTGATGAGCGAATGCTTCTGGTTTGGTATCACTTAATTTAAATGTAAAGAACTCTTGCATCTGTTTAACAAGCTCCTTCATTCCAGCCTTACCTGCTCCACTCACTGCTTGATATGTACTTACATCAACTCTTTTAATACCATACGAATCATCTAATGGCTTAAGTAGTTGAACCATTTGAATAGTTGAACAGTTAGGATTTGCAATAATTCCACTCTCTCTCCATTGTGATATATCTTCAGGATTAACTTCTGGAACAACTAAAGGTATATGATCGAACATTCTAAAATGGCTAGTATTATCGATAACAACAGCTCCAGCATCCACTGCATATTTAGCATATTTTGCAGAGATACTACCACCTGCAGAGAAGAATGCTATATCAATATCCTTTCCTAAAAATACATTTTCTGTTAACTCTACAATTCTATAACTTTTCTCATTAAACTCTATAACTTCACCTGCTGACTTAGAACTTGCTAATGGCAATAACTCTCCAACTGGAAAATTAACATCTTCTAAAACTCTAAAAAGCTCCTCGCCAACAGCTCCACTAGCACCAACAACTGCTACATTATACTTAATCACTCAATAATCCTTCTTCATTAATTTCATCTTCGTTTTTCTCTTCTTTTGGACATCTTGCTATGCTTACAACCCTATCATCTTTCTCTACATTGACAATAGTAACTCCACTAGTATTTCTACCAGCTTTTCTAATTGTTTGCATATCAACTCGAATCATTTTACCAATACTTGTTAATGCCATCAGGTCTTGACTCTCATCAACTAGTACATTTCCAATAACAGTTTTACCAGTTTTTCTTGAAAGCTTCATAGATATAACTCCACTTCCTGCACGATTAGTTAATCTATAAGCATTTACTTCTGTCCTCTTACCAACACCATTTTCACTAACAGTTAATAATTCTTGATCTTCACTCTCTATAATATCAGCATCTATTACAAAGTCTTCCTCATTTTTAAATTTAATACCTCTTGAACCTCTTGTAGTTCTACCTTGGTTTCTAGTCTTCTCTATATCAAATCTAATAACCTGACCTAGTGCTGTAAATATCATTATATATTTAGATTCGCTAAGTGTTATCTCTGCTGTTACAACCTCATCATCTTCATCTAAAACAATTGCTCTAACACCATTACTTCTAATATTACTAAATTCACTTAAAGCAGTTCTTTTAACTATACCATTTTTTGTAAAGAACGCTAATGATTTACTATCATCAAAATTATCAGTAGGAATAATAGCCATAATTTTTTCATCTTGTTGAAGATTTATTAAATTAACGACTGCTTTACCTTTTGCAATTCTACTACCTTCTGGAATACGATAAACTTTTAACCAATAGAGTTGACCTAAATTTGTTACAAACATTAAAGTATCATGAGTATTAGAGATAAAGAATTCTTCGATAAAGTCATCATTATAAGTAGTAACAGCTGTTTTACCCTTACCACCTCTTTTTTGCTTCTCATATTGTTTAATTGCTACTCTTTTAATATACCCTCTGTGTGTGATAGTTACAACCATCGGTTCATTTACAATTAAATCTTCAATATCTATATCATCATAATCATCTACAACTTCTGTACGACGAGGAGAATTAAATTTATCACCAATCTCTTTTAACTCTTCTTTTATAATCTTGTTAAGTATACCTTCACTCTCCAAGATAGACTCTAAATGGTCAATAACTTTTCTTAACTCTAATAATTCATTATCAATTTTCTCTTGCTCTAATCCAGTTAATCTTCTTAGTTTCATTTCTAGTATAGCAGAAGCTTGAATATCAGATAAAGTAAAATTTTCAATTAATGATAGTTTTGCAATATCAATATCACCACTCTCTTTGATAATTTTAATAACCTCATCAATATTAGCAACAGCTATTTTAAGACCTTCTAACAGATGAACTCGAGATTTTGCTTTTTCCAATTCAAATATAGTTCTTCTAATAATAACAGTTTTTCTATGATTTAAAAATATATCAAGAAGCTCCATAAGATTTAATATCTTAGGCTCTTTATTAACTATAGAGAGCATAATAATACCAAATGTAATTTGCATCTGTGTAGATTTAAACAGGTGATTTAAGACTATCTCACTCATAGCATCTCTTTTTAGCTCCATAACAACACGAATACCATCTCTATCAGATTCATCTCTAATCTCTGCTATTCCCTCAATACTCTTATCTCTAACTAATTGAGCAATATTCTCTATCAGTCTTGATTTATTAACTTGGTATGGTAATTCATCAATAACAATAACATCTCTGCTACCTTTCTCTTCAAGATGAGTTTTAGCTCTTACTTTAATTCTACCTCTACCAGTAGTATATGCGTCAGTGATACCTTTTCTACCAAAGATAATACCACCAGTTGGAAAATCAGGAGCTTTAACAAAATTCATTAAATCTTCAACTACACAATCATCATTATCAATACGATATAACAATGCTTCAATCAATTCATCTAATCTATGAGGAGGAATATTTGTAGCCATACCAACAGCTATACCACTAGAACCATTTAAAAGCAGGTTAGGAATACGACTAGGCAATACATCAGGTTCAGATAAAGAGTCATCATAATTAGGAACAAAGTCTACAGTATCTTTTTCAATATCTCTTAATATATCCTCAGAAAGCCGTGTCATTCGTGCTTCAGTATAACGTTGGGCTGCCGCATTATCACCATCAATAGATCCAAAGTTACCTTGTCCATCAACTAAAGGTTCTCTCATAGAAAATTCCTGAGCCATACGAACCATAGCATCATAAACAGCAGAATCACCATGAGGATGATATTTTCCAATGCAATTTTGGCTAATAACACCATTAACAAAAAATTCATGTACATCTTCTACTGTAAAATCATAAGTTATTTCATCTTTAGTCTTTTTAACTTTCTTAACTTTTATAAATTTTATTTTATTATCTACAATATATTTAAGATGTTCATATAATTTTGTATCTAAACGGCGTAATTTTTCTAAAATATTTAAACTTTCAACTGTTTCAGAATGAATTCTAATATTATTTGAAAGCTCTTTAACATATCTTATTTTTCTACCATTTGGATATTTAATACCTAATCTAAATTTCTTTCCATCTTCATCTTGATACCAACCAGCACCTATATGTTTTTCTGAAAAAATATCAAAGATTACCTTTCCAAAATATGGTAGATAACTTGTATGTGTAGGATTAGGATAGTAGTTAAAGTTATTTAATCTTTCTCTCTTTTTCTGATTTATAAGATTTAATTTATCTTTAAAAAAATAAGCATTTGATCCTGTAAAAGTTAAATTATAGCAATCATAATTTGCTTTAATTTCTCTATTTCCAAGAAGATGAATATCTCCCTTCTTTCCTGCATTAACTATAACAGAAAGAACTCCAAATCTATCAAAGAATAAAAGAGATAATTTTCTTAAAAAATTATGAGATACTGATGTAATTACAATCTCATTTGTACCATTATCTCGAATAAAACCATCACCATCAATAAATCCACTTAAAAATGATAGAAGTGATTTATTTGAAAAACTCATAATTTTAGAATTAATATCAATATTATAACTATATTTATTTGTAATATCGAAATTTTCTAAAAATTGTTTAGATTTCTTTTTATTTGAAATTTTTAATCTATAAACTGTTTCTTGTAAAAGAATTTTATTATCTACTTTAAATACATCTTTTAAATATTTTAATACTTCTTTAGAATCATTAGAAAAAACAACATAATTTAAATCTTTATATCTATCTATATTTCCATCAGACAAAAACATACCCAAAGCATATGTTTCACCTTTTGAATAATTATCTTTTAAATCAACTAAAGATGGTTGCATTATTAAATAATCATCTTTCGTTAAATCTCTTGTCTCTTTAAAAGAATAACTTAAATCTTTATTTAAAATTTTAAACTTATGCCCTTCTGTTACTCTATTTTCAAAAGTATTTACTTCTGGTATTACTTTTAAAAGTGGTTGCTCTGGTTGATAAAAAAGTTCTGTAACATTTTTTATACCTTTTTGGGTATAGACTTTATCTCCTACTTCCACTTCTTCTATTGCAATTAAACCTCTTGTAGTTGACACTAATGAACCTGCAACTAAACAGTCTCCCACGATTCTAGCAGATTTCTTATAAGGAGTTTTAGAACCTATATTTAAATCTTTCATAGAATATAGAATTCGTCTATGAACTGGTTTTAATCCATCTCTTGCATCAGGCAATGCCCGACCAATAATAACACTCATTGAGTAGTCTAAGTAACTACCTCTCATACTATCTTCTATTAAAATAGATTGGGTATTTTTTTTCTCTTCAAACAAATCGCTCATAAGACTCCTTAATGGCTGTATAGGGGCATTTCCCTAAAAAAATAAGTTTTATTATAGCTAAGAGACGCTTAAGATGTACTCTTTATAAATAGTTTGCAAGTTGGTCAAATGGTAACACTATTTTTTGATTGTTAGCTGAGATAAGTATCGCTTAAACTCTCTAAAATTTAACTATGGTTATAATCAATCCAAATTCAGAGCAAAGGACAGAGCAACTATGGATGTTCAAATTTATCAATACGATGCTGTTGTTGTCGGAGCTGGTTTAGCAGGTTTGGCAGCTGCTAGAGAGTTAACCGCAGCAGGAAAAAAAACGGCAGTTATTACAAAACTTCACCCACTACGAAGTCACTCAGGTGCAGCACAAGGAGGAATTAATGCAGCCCTTGGAGCAGATGATTCTACAGACTTACACGAATTTGATACAATTAAGGGAAGCGATTATCTAGCTGACCAAGATTGTGTTGAATTAATGTGTCAAGGTGCACCAGAGACTGTCCGATGGGCAGAAAGAATGGGTGCTGTTTTCTCAAGAGATGAAAAAGGTGATATTGCAATTAGACCATTTGGTGGACAATCTAAACCTAGAGCTTGTTATGCTAAAGATAGAACTGGTCTTACACTTCTTCAAACTATATATGAACAAGCGCATAGAGAGGGTATAGAAGTTTTTGATGAGTGGTATGTAGCAGATATTATATATAAAGATGGGAAAGTATCTGGTGTGGTTGGATATGATATTAGAACTTCTCAACCAGCTATTTTTAATGCAAAAGTTACAATGTTTGCAACAGGTGGTTATGGTAGAGCTTATAAAATAAATTCAAATGCACATGCGAATACAGGTGACGCTTTATCTATTGTAGCTAGAAAAGGGTTACCTCTCGAAGATATGGAATTTGTACAATTTCACCCTAGTGGATTAGGTGGGAGTGGTATTCTTATATCTGAAGCAGCTAGAGGAGAAGGTGGTAGACTTTATAATAGCGAAGGTGAGCGATTTATGACTAAATATGCTCCTAATGCCATGGAATTAGCATCAAGAGATGTCGTAAGTAGAGCTATTACTCAAGAGATATTAGATGGTAAAGGTGTTGGTGTAAATAAAGATGCTGTGAATATAGACTTAACCCACCTTGACCCTAATATTATCTTAACAAAATTACCTGAACTGAGAGAGTTAGCTATTACATTCTTAGGTCAAGATATGTTAAAAGAACCAATTCATATTGCAGCTACTGCTCACTACTCTATGGGTGGAATACCAACAAATATAAATTGTCAAGTTCAAAAAAATGCAGATGGTGATTTAGTTGAAGGTTTCTATGCAGCTGGAGAGTGTAGTTGTGTAAGTGTGCATGGAGCTAATAGATTAGGTGCTAACTCTGTACTAGAAGCTATGTTCTTTGGTAGACATGCAGGTGAAAGTATACTAAAAGTAATAGATGATATTGAACTTAGAGAAGCTTCTATTGAAGATGCAAAAACTATGCTTGACGAACTTAATAGAGTTAAAACTTCTAATGGTTTAGAGAGAGTTCCTAAAATTAGAGAAGAGCTACAAAACAGTATGACTGAAAATGCTGGAGTATTTAGAACAGCTGAGTCATTAAATAAAGAAGCTTCTATTATTAGAGACTTATTAGATAGATACAAAAATATTAGAATTGATGACAAGTCAAATACATTTAATACAGACCTTCAAGAAGCGATAGAATTAGAACATATGTTAGAGTATTCACTATTTATTGTAGAGGGTGCATTAGCTAGAGAAGAGAGTCGAGGTGGTCATTTTAGAGATGATTTTCCAACTAGAAATGATGAAAAATTCCTCAAACACACTTATGCTTACATGGATAAAGATTATAATATGACACATGAGTATGCAGATGTTACTTTAGGTAAGTTTGAAGTTAAAGAAAGAACATATTAAGGAGCCATTATGAGTAAAAAAGAGAGTCATAAAAAGGTGACTATAAAAGCTTTTAGATTTAATGCTGAAACGGATTACTTACCTTATTATAAACAGTATGAGATGGAGGTTGGTCAAGATGAGTTAATACTTGACCTTCTAAATAAGATTAAATGGGAACATGATGGGTCATTCTCTTATCGTCGTTCTTGTCGACACGGTATCTGTGGTGCTTGTGGTATAAAAGTTAATGGAAAACCAGTATTAGCTTGTAAACAAAATGCCATGGAGCTTTTAGAGTTATTTAATGATGAATTAGTATTTGACCCTCAAAGTAGAAAAAGAGTTGTCAAAGATATGATTATTGACAAAAAAGATTTTTGGGATAAACGAGAAGCTATTAAACCTTTTGTTGTAGCTGATATTCCTACTCACCCAGAACAGGAAAGCAATATATCTCAAGCTGAAGTAGAGAATTTTTTAGATGCTGATTACTGTATTGAGTGTGGTGGGTGTCATTATGCCTGTCCTGTTGTAGAAGTAAATGAAGAATTCTTTGGTCCTGCTGCATTTGTATCTGCATATAGATTCTCTATTGACCCAAGAGATGAAGCAGGTAAAGAGAGATTAGAATTAACAGCTCAAAGTGGACAAGGTGTTTGGGATTGTGTTAAGTGTTTTGAGTGTGCAGAAGCTTGTCCAAAAGATATAAATCCGATTGAAAAGATTACAAAATTACATAATATGCAGTTTGAGCAGAAAGTAGCAGTTAGCAATATTGCAACAAGACACGCTGAAGGCTTTGTTAGAAGTATAAAAAAATATGGATTCTTAGATGAAGCCAATATTGTTATATACTCTGAAGGTTATTTAGGAATGTATAAACATATTGGAACAGCTATGAAGATGATGAAAGCTGGTAAAATTCACTGGTACTCTTCGCTTCCTGTATTTAATGGCGTTCCAAAATCTAAAAATTTAAGTGAAATTCAAAAACTAATCAAAATTTCACAAACAAATAAGCTATAAGGAGAGATGATGAGTAAATTACACTATGCACTATTTACAGGATGTACAGCAAAACAATCAACTCCAGAGTTACTTTCATCTACTTTAGCAGTAGCCGAAAAACTTGGAATTGAGATAACAATTTTAGAAGAAGCTAGTTGTTGTGGAGCTAGTCATCTTCAAGATTTTGATGAATTTCTAGCTCATGTATTAAATGCTAGAAATATTTGCTATGCAGAAAAATTAGGTCTAACAATGATTACAATTTGTAACACTTGTCAGCTAAATTCTGCCATGACAAAACATGCATTAGATACAAATCCAGAATTGAAGAGTAAAGTTAATGAAAAATTAGCCGAAGTTGGTCTAGAATATAAAGGTACTAGTGAAATCAAGCATTTTCTATACACTTTAATTGATGAATATGGATTAGATAATATTAAAGAGAAAGTAGAAGTACCTCTAAGTAAATTTAATATTGCTCCATTTTATGGTTGTCATAATATTCGTCCATCAGAACTTCATGGTAAAAATAATGGAAAAGAGAATTCATATAATCCAACTTCACTAGATGAATTAATTAATGCTTTAGAGGGGAATCCTGTTGATTATGCTAGTAAAAATAAATGTTGTGGTTTTCATGTTGAACTACAAGCAAATCATACATCAGAAGTTTTAGCAGGTAATGCACTTCTTGATGCTTTAGATAATAATGCTGATATGGTAGTAACTCCTTGTCCTTTATGTCATTTAAAAATGGATACATATCAAGATAGTATTGGTAATGTTATGGGTAGAGATATTGAATTACCAGTTTTACATATGCCTCAAATGGTAGCATTAGCATTAGGTTGTACAGAACAAGAGATTGGTCTTAAATATCATGTTACAAAAGTAAACTTATAATCTATATTTTATTTAAATAGAGAGGTTTAGACCTCTCTAACTTCTTATATTTTCATTCCATTTTTAGACTTTTTAGATAAGATTCTAATAAAAAAATGGATTATATATATGAAAATTGCTATCGTTAAACTATCTGCTATGGGTGATATCATTCATGCTATGACAGCTCTTCAATTTATTAAACAACAAATACCAGAGAGTAGAATAGATTGGATTGTAGAACATAGTTTTAGTGGTATACTAGAAAATAATCCACATATAGATAACATTTTACCTGTAAATTTAAAATCAATTAAAAAGAAACCTTTAAATATAATTCATGAAATAAGAAAAATAAGAGCATATGCAAATAGAAATTATGATATTGTAATTGATGCACAAGGACTTATTAAATCTCTCATAACTTGCAAATTATTAGGTAGTGGTAATATTTGGGGTTTCTCTAAAGATTCAATAAGAGAAAGTGAAGCATCATATTTTTATAATAACCATGTAGATATTCCATATCATTCCAATACAATAGACCGTAATATGAAAGTTCTAAGTAAACCTTTTGGATTTGAAATCAGTAAAAGAGATATTATAAATAAAGAACCCATTTTATATTATATTCCAGATGATTATATTAATATCTATTTAAAACAAGATAAAAAAAATATAGTATTTATCGTAAGTTCAACTTGGGAAAGTCGGAACTATCCAAAAGAGAAATTTGCTAAAATTGCAGATGCTCTACAAGGAAATGTACTTGTTTTATGGGGAACTGAAGAGGAGAGAGAGATTGCAGAATGGATAGCATATTCATCTGTTTATGCAACTGCTATTCCCAGATTAAGTTATAATGATTTGAAATTACTTATATCAAGAGTTGATTTATTAATTGGGAATGATACAGGTCCTACACATATTGCATGGGGACTTAATATTCCATCAATTACTATTTTCGGTCCAACACCAGTTGAACGAGTTTATCAAACAAATATAAATAAAGTTGTTAAATCAAAATCTGTCATAGACCATTATAATCTTGATAAAAATGATTTTAGCATTAGAGATATAAACCATGAAGATATAATCAAGATGGCTAATAGACTCCTAAATGATTGATTATATATATTTAGGATTATATAAATTTTTTGGGTTTGCTCTTCGTATTCTACCAGATAAAGTTATTATTGGTTTAATGAAAGGAATCAGCTCTTTAGCTTATATTATAGGTAAAAAACATAATCTCATTATTAATAGAAATCTTGATTTAGCATTTAAAAATACTCTATCACAAAAAGAAAAAAATATTATAGGTAAAAGTGCTTATATGAATCTCTTAGATACTGTTTTTGGCATTATTCGTAGAGATAGAATAAGTAGAGAATCTGTAATTAAGAATATATCTTTTGAAGGTTCAGATATTATTCAAAAAGCTATAGAATCAGAAAAAGAGATAATTTTTGTTACAGGACATTTAGGAAATTGGGAACTTATATCTCAAGCATTAGCAATAAAATTTGATTTAACTCTAGTTGGTGTTGGACGGAAATTAGATAGTGATTTAATGGACGGTGTTCTAAAAAATAACCGTGAACGATTTAATGTGGAGATGGTTTATAAAAAAGGTGCGATGAAAGGGTGTATAAAAGCATTAAAAAATAAAAAAGCTGTTGGAATATTAATTGATCAGAGTTTACCAATAGCTCAAGGTATAGAGATTAATTTTTTTGGAAACAAAGCAACTCATACCACCTTAGCATCCACACTCTCTCGCCGTTATCAAGTAGATTTAATTCCTGTATTTATCTCAACTAATGATTATATAGATTATCACGCTACAATTTACAATCCAATACCTTATATAAAAACTACTAACCAAGAAGATGATATTCTTAAAATGACACAAGCACAAGCTGATGTAATGCAGATGGTGATAGAGAAAAATCCAAAAGAGTGGTTTTGGCAACATAAAAGATGGAAAGTATTTTTACCAGAAATTTACAGAAAATAGGAAATATAAATATGAAACAAGAAGAACTTATAAATAAAGTAAAAAATAGAGAGAGATTAAATCAAGCAGAGGGCGAGGCACTTTATGAACTTGACTTATATACTTTAGGAGATTTAGCAGATAATATTAGAAAAGAAAAATATGGGAAAAAAAGTTATTTTAATATAAATAGACATATAAATCCAACTAATATTTGTAAAGATATTTGTAAATTTTGTGCATATTCAGCAACAAGAAAAAATCCAAATCAATATGCAATGAGTCATGAAGAGATTTTAAATATTGCTAGAAATTCTGTATCGAATGGGGCTAAAGAGGTACATATAGTATCAGCTCATAATCCAGATGTTGGACTAGATTGGTATATGGGTGCATTCTCAAAAATAAAACAAGAGTTTCCAACTTTACATATTAAAGCATTAACAGCTGCTGAAATAAACTTTTTAGCTGAAGAGTATAATATGAGTTATGATGAGGTATTAGATTTAATGATAAAAAGTGGTGTTGACTCAATGCCAGGTGGTGGAGCTGAAATTTTTGATGAAGAGGTAAGAGCATTTATATGTAAAGGAAAAGTTACATCGTCTCAATGGTTAGATATTCATAGAAAATGGCATAAAAAAGGGAAAATGAGTAATGTTACAATGCTATTTGGACACATAGAAGAGAGAAAACATCGAATTGACCACATATTGCGTTTAAGAGAACTTCAAGATGAAACTGGTGGATTTAATGCCTTTATCCCACTAGTATATCAAAAAGAGAATAACTATTTAAAGGTAAAAGAGTATCCATCAGGACAAGAAATATTAAAAACTTATGCAATTAGTAGAATTTTACTAGATAATATTCCTCACATAAAAGCATATTGGGTCACTGCATCAATAGGACTAGCATTAATAGCACAAGAGTTTGGAGCAGATGATCTTGATGGAACAATAGAAAAAGAATCAATACAATCATCAGCAGGAGCTAAAAGTGCAAATGGTATGAATATTCAAGAATTTGTAGGATTAATTAAAAATAGTGGTTTTAATCCTATAGAAAGAGATAGTTTATATAATGAATTAAAGATATATTAAGGATTAATAAATGATAAATAGAACAGCAATTATTGATATTGGTTCTAATTCGGCTAGATTAGTTATATTTGAAAAAAGTAGTAAATTTGGATTTCATATTATTTGTGAGCAGAAAAGTAGAGTGCGTATAGGAGAGGGAGCTTATTCTAATAATGGATATTTGCAACCTATAGGTATAGAGAGAGCTTATCTTGCATTAGAATCTTTTGTTCAGACAATCAATAAATATAATGCGAAAGAGACTTTATCTATTGCAACTTCTGCACTTAGAGATGCACCTAATGGAAAAAAATTTGTAAAATGGATAGAAAAAAAACTTGGAATTTCTATTAATATTATTAATGGAAATGAAGAGGCAAAACTTGGTGCTATCGCTATAATTAATCTACTTCCCATTTTAGATGCAATTACTATTGATATTGGTGGTGGTTCTTCTGATATATCACTTATTAATAATAAAAATATTATCCAAACTTATTCACTAAATATTGGAACAGTTCGTATAAAAGAACTTTTTTTTGATAATAAAAATCTTTCAAAAAAAAATGCCACTATCAAAGCAAGAGAATATATAGCAAAAGAGCTTAATAAATTACCATCTAATTTCAAAGAAAAGATAGCTGTTGGTATCGGTGGAACAGCAAGAACATTAGGTAAAGGGATTATGAAAAGAAATCAATATCCTTTGAATAAACTTCATGCTTTTAATTATAAAATTGAAGATGAATTATCATATTTTAATGAAATTATAACATCTTCAGATAATAAAAGTCTCCAATCCTTATATATAAAAAAAGGCAGATATGATACTATCAGAGAGGGAACTCTCATTTTTATAGAGATTATTAAAGCTATAGAAGCGAAAGAGGTAATTACTGGTGGGGTTGGAGTAAGAGAAGGTCTATTTTTGAAAAATATGCTAAAAAAATATGATTATAAATTCCCTGACACAGTTAATCCAAGCCTGACAAATATATTAGATAGATTCGATGTTATTACTACAAACAGTTCTAAATCATCTCATCGTATAAAGATAGCTTCAAAACTTTATAATATATTTTATAACGAGTCTAACTTAGATAAAGAGTATCAAAAAGAGTTATATATAGCTTTAGAATTATCAAATATTGGAAAAACTCTCACTCTATATGATGCACATAAACATGCTTTTTATATATCTATGCAAGAGTTAAATTTTGATTTTACACACAAAGAGATGATACTAATATCATTATTATTACGAATGGATAGCAATTCACTATTAAATAAAGATTTATTTTCAAAATTTAGATCAATACTTCCTAAAAAAGAGAAAGTAAAATACCTTAGCTTTATATATACTTTAACTGTATTACTTCATGACAACTCTAATAATGCAGAAATAGAATTTGTTTATAAAGATGATATATTATATATAAAATCAAACCAATCTCTATATCACTCAAAAGAGTCTATCAGAGCTTTAGAAAAACCCCATAATTTTGATATTGTTTTCAATGATAAGAAATTTGAAACAGAATATAATTTTTAAATATTTATTATAAACAATTAACCAATTTATCTAAAATGTTATCATTTGTATTTATATTTATATATTTTATACTAAATTGATTCAGGTGATTATATAATTTATCATCTGATTTTTTTACTTCTTTTATATATTTTTGTATTATACCTTTTCCAAAGAATCTGCTTTCTTCTTCTTCAGTTGATGGATTTTTTAATATTATTTCACCCAAAGCTTTTGGATTTACTTCATATTTATGCCTAACTATAATAACTACTACTTCGTGTCTTTTAGATAAAATTGAGAGATCTATATCTTCTAAAAAATCACCTATTATAAAAATTAGAGAACGATTTATTATTTTACTAAATAAATCTGTTGAGATATCATAGTTTAAAGTTGAATTTAAAATATTCAAGTTATATATTTTTTTTGCAAATTCTTCTATATTATATATTTGTTTTGTTGGTGGTGTCAGATATGATTTATTATTAAAATAGTATATTCCTGTAAATAAATCTTGATTATAAATTGTACTATACCCTAAAAGTAGTGATATTTCTGTAATTAAATCTTGCTTCTCTCTTACCATTTTAGTATCTTTTAATCCAAAATATAAACTAGGTGAAATTAATGCTGTTACTACTACTGATAACTCTCTATTTGCATGAAGCTCTTTGATAAATGGTCTTTGCATTTTAGCACTTATTGTCCAATTTATTTTACGAATATCATCACCAATTTGATACTCTCTAAGCTCTCCAAAATCATATCCCTCTCCATATATTTTAGAAAGATGATTCCCTGATAATAAATTATATGATTGCTCTTTAGCTTTTATCTCTATTAGTTTAAACTCTTCAAATTTATCTAGTTTCATTTTTTAGCTTTTATGGGATAGGTATAGTTTTTAAAATATCTGATATGACCTCATCGCTTGTAATACCTTTTGCTTGAGCTTCATAACTAAGAACTACTCTATGACGAAGTATATTATGAATAACTAATCCAATATCAGAAGGAGTTACAAAACTATTGCCTCTAATAAATGCTTTTGCTCTACAAGCTTTATGTAAATCAATAGATGCTCGTGGAGATGCTCCGAATGCTATAATATTTTTTAGTGAATCTAAGCCAAATTTTTCTGGTGTTCGTGTAGCAGAGATTAAAGTTATGATATACTTTTCTAGTTCTAAATCAATATGGACATTTTCTAATTCACCTTTTAAGCTATTTAGATTATCTAAACTCATTATATTTTTTACTTTTTCAAAGCTATTTCTTGAAGCTTTACGCATTATCTCTAACTCATCATCAAATCTATTATGCCCAACAACTAATTTCATCATAAATCTATCAAGTTGTGCTTCAGGAAGACGATAAACACCCTCTTGCTCTATTGGATTTTGAGTCGCCATTACTAAAAATGGTGTATCTAACTTAAAACTTTCATCACCTATTGTAATTTGTCTCTCTTGCATAGCTTCCAATAGTGCCGATTGAACTTTCGATGGAGCTCTATTTATCTCATCTGCTAAAAGTAAATTTGTAAATAATGGACCTTTTTTTATTTTGAAGATATTATTTTGATGGTCATATATCTCTGCACCAATTATATCACTAGGAAGTAAATCTGGTGTAAATTGCACTCTTCTAAAATCTAAATCTAAAGATGAGGAGAGTGCATTTATAGTTTTAGTTTTAGCCAAACCAGGTACACCTTCTACTAATATATGTCCATCTGTTAACAGACCAATAAGCAAACACTCTATCATTTCATCCTGACCAATAATAGCCTTTTTTAATTCTTGCTTTAACTCTTCTATTTTAGCATTCATTTTCTCTCCTTTAAAATCAAACTCTTTTTCATATTACTAAATGAACCTTTTTTATCTCCATAAAGCAAATTATCCAACAGATATATATCCTCTTTGTATTTTATATCATTTGTAGCTAGAAGTAATTTCAATAACTCTTTCTCGTTTTTAGTATTCTTTATCTCAGTTAAAAAACTATTCTCATCTATTCTATCCACACGGTACAATTCTATCAATTTAGCAGTTAAGAATCCTATTGAAAATACAAATAGATATTTTATAAATGATATAATTCCACTCCAATAAGTATCTTCAGTATCTAATACTTTTGGACTATCTATACTATTAACTATTTTAGATATATTTGGAGTAACTACAGAAAACTGATGTTTTGGAACAATTAATTTATAAGATTTTTCTAATTTAGGATTAAATCCATTAATTACAATATCATCTAATTCAAAACTGCTTTTAGAGCTAATAGCCAAAGAATAATTTACCAAATATTGTGTAGATAATACCTCTTGAAATATAGAATATTCAGCAGATTCTGGTATTAAGTCTAAATCTAGTGGCAGATACCCTTTACCTTTAATAGTTATATCAATTGGTATAGGTTCATAAGCTTTTACACTATCTTTTTTTATCTTATAATCTAATCTAAAGTCACCCACAATTTGAGTATTTTTAGGAAGAGCTTTAACTTTAATAGTTACAGGATTAAGTGATATTGGAATATCTATTTTATTTAATCCTCTAATATTATCTCTATCCCCAGAAAAACTATATGCTATCTTTTCATCAGTTGTTACCATCTGAAGTAAATCAAAGTTTATATTTATATTACCAGATTTAAGAGGATATATTTTATATATATAAGTAATTTTAACATTATGATAATCATCTTTAGTTTTAATATCGATACGATTAAAGATATAATTTTTACTCTTTTTAATATCAAATTTAAATAACATAACTGAACTATTATCTGTTTGGTTTATATCTAGTGTTAAAGTAATAGGTTCTTTAATATAAGGATTATTATTTGATAATTTAAAATTGGCAGTAAATCCATCTCCATAGATAGTTACACTTAAAATAATAAAAAATATTAAATATTTAACTATTAAATTACCAAGGTTGTTTTTCATTTATATATCCTTTATTGATGAGGTCATAAACTTTTGAGCTAATAGGTTGTTTTTCTGATTCTTTACTCTCTGTTAATATCTTTTTTTCATCTTCTTTATTATTTTTACTCTTTTTAGAACCACTACCAGAACCACTAGAACTATTCTTATTATTAGAACTTTCATCATCAGAACTCTCTCCATCAGATGATGTAGATTTTTTAGATGAAGGTTTAAGAAGTTTAGATAAAGCATCTATCTCTGTTTGACGCATTATTACTAATGATAAGTTATACAAACTATCATTATCTTCTCCTAACCACAAAGATTTAATATAAAGATTTTTTGCTAGATTATATTTTTTTAGTTGAGTATAACAATTTGCCATATTGTAATATATTTGTTGTTTAATATTTTTATCTCTTGTTTTAATAGACTTATATATATCTAATGCTTGTTTAAATCTAACATTTTTATAATAACTATTTGCCAAAGCCAATTGAGATTCTAAAGATATATTATCTATTCTCTGTAGATATTTAATAGATGAGTTAAAATCTTTATTACCATAAGATTTATAAGCCAAAGATATATATATATTATCTAAAATGGATGCGTTTAATTGTGTAGAAAATAGACTTAATAAAATTATAAAATATTTAATTGCTCTTGTATGAATTATCAGAAATAATATAGTTGCTAAAAATAGAGTAATTTGATATAACTCAATAAGATTACTCTGTCGTTTTAATATTTTTTGAACCTTATAGTTTTTATTAATAATATTTAATATTTTGTTAGCTATATTTTCAGGAGTTGATAATGAATTTAAGTAACTATTTGATAACTCTTTTAATATAGGATTTACTCTTGATATAACCAAATTTCCTTGATAGTCCTTAAGTAGTGAACCATCTGCCTTTTTTAAAGTAGTTCCAACTTTAGTTCCTACTCCTAAAGTAGTCAGATTAATTTTATTATTAGTAATTATTTCACGAAGAGACTCCAAATTATTCTCTTCTCCTCCATCAGTTATTAAAATTAAATTTTTATTTATAATAGATATATCTGAAATCTTATTAAAAAGTCTATTTAACGATGTTCCTCTGGTTAATATATAATCTCTATTAATACTATTTAATGCTCTCACTATAAGTTGATGGTCAGTTGTTGGAGGAGATAGAAGTAGAGGATTAGTTGTGAAGCCTATTAACATAATATTATCACTCATACTATTTTTTAGAATATATTTTATAACCTCTTTTGAATAGTCATATCTATTTGGAAAAATATCTGTAGCATTCATAGAAAATGATAAATCTAAAGCTATTATAATATCTTTTGCTTCTATCTCTTGAGACTTAACCTCTTTATTAAATATTGGACGAGATAAAGATATTGTCAACAAAATCAATATAATAATATGAGTAGTTTCTACTATATTTTTATGGCGATAAATTAGAAAAATAATCATAGGAATTAGCAACCATAAAATATAAGAATTTAAAAAAATCATTTAATTTCTCTTCTATCATAAAGAATTAATAGCAAAAGAAGAAAAAATGCTAATACAAGTGGATATATAAAAAGTTGTGTAGCATTCAAAAAATTCTCTCCTCTTATTGGACTTGGTTCAAGTGAATCTATATCATTAAAAATATCTTCTAACTCTTTTTTATTTATAGCTGAATAACTCTTTGCTCCACTATTTTTTGCAATTTTTAATAACAAAGATTTATCATAACTTCCATTTTTACCTATACCTATTGTATATATTTTAATACCTTTTAATATAGCCTCTTTTATTGCATCTTTAGGTGAATATTTCCCTGAATTATGATAACCATCTGTTAGTAATACAATAGCTTTATTCTCTGCTTCACCATAAGATAAAACTCTAATGGCTTCTATTATACCATCACCAATAGCAGTACTTTCACCTGCAACACCAATATTGCTCATAGATAGTAGAAATGATAAAGAATCTAAATCATAAGTTAAAGGGGATGCACTATAGGCAAAAGTTCCAAAGATAACAGCACCCATATTATCATCAAGTCTATTTTTAATAAATTCATCTGTTAATTCAAGAGTAATATCAAATTTATTCTTAAATCTATCCAGTTTATCAAATCCACTCTCTGCCATAGAACCACTAGCATCTATTGCCAAAACTAAATCTCTTCCTCGCTTATGATAACTATCCTGACTACTATAAATAAATGGCTTAGATAAAGAGACAACAAGAAGAGAAAAAATAATAATCTTGAACCATAACTCTACTCTTAGAAAATCATTATTGCCCTTTATCCAGTTAAGTTTATAAAAATAAAAGATTTTACTATGAACTTGACACCATATAAAACATGGTATTAAGAGTAGAAATAATAGAAAAATAGGAGAAGATAGAGAAAGAGTCATCTACTTTGCTTCTTCAAATTTTCTATATAAATATTTACAATTAGTATTTATATCTAATAAATCAATAAATTCATCTTCACTTAACTTATTATTTAATCCTATTTTAAAAGTTGCATTACTTGAATAAAACAAATCATAGTGATTTAGTGGATGTAAATCTCCATTCTCATGCTTTTTATCATAATCGTAACGGATATATCCATCTTCCATCAAAAGTAATTCTCTTAAAAATATCCAAAAGTTTTCATCACATTCTTCTTCATAATCACAAATAGGTGCAACAAAGTCTAAGCTACAATTAGCTTTAAATTCATCACATTTAATAATAGAAATAACTTTTCTTGTTAAATTATTATCAATTATAATTTTATTTCTAAAAGAAAAAGAGTATTTATTATCTTCTCGTGTAGCAAAAAAAGGAAATATAATTGAGAAATATTTATCTTTTGTAAAAAAAAATAGTCTACTCATTTTATCAATTTTTAAAATTATTTTACCATAAGTATCCTCTTCTGAAACAGAACGATTTAAAATCATATAATTTATAGCTTCCATTAAAAGTTCTATAATTTCTGCTTTGTTTCTAATAGGTCTAAAAAAAATATTTAAAAATATTTTACTTATTTTAAATTCATAAACTTTCATCTAACAATATTCTTCATTTCTATATATAAAATCTTTAATTTGTTCTCTATCAAAACTATCTTTTAGTAAATCATTACTATTTATCATATTTTGTAAATTTTTTTGTTTCTCTCTATTTACCTGACACTCATCAAATATTTTTAATAAGAACTCCTTAAAAGATATATTTTTTTCTTCTTGAAGTAAACTAATAGTATTTTTTATCTTTTCTTTTTCTTCTTCTGTAGGTTCTATTGTTTTGATATATTTTTTATTATTTATAATCTCTAATCCATCTTTTTGAACTTTTAAATTAGTATCATCTTTTACCAATAAAAATGATTGAATAAAAGAACGAGTTAGCATAGTATATAAAGTATTTCTATATTTATAATTATCTTGAATTTTATTTGTTATGCAAATTACAAATGGAAATTCTAATCCTTTTACATGATTTTTATTGCTTATAAATAATTGATTTTTTATCTTTTTTTTACTTTCATAAGCACTATTAACTTCCCACTCTAATTTATTCATAATTTCATATTTTAATTCATACATAAAATCATAAATAGTTTTATTATCATCTAAAACTATAATTGCAATATCATCAGGCTTTACTGTAGGATTTTCATTTTTAATATTATTGATAATCTTAATAACTTGCTTTATATTTTCATACTTCTTAATATTCATACTTTGAATATTCTCTATATCCAAATCTTCAAATCTTCTAATAGCTTCTCTTGATAAAGTAATATCTTTACCACTTCTTTTTATTTTATATCCACTAGCTTTCCACTCTTTATCTTTAAGCCAATTTAATTTCTTTTTTTCAAATAGACCCATACCAATAGAGTGAGCAAACATTAAAATTTTGGGGTCTGTTCTATAACATTTATTTAAAATAATATCAACATTAGTAACTCTTTGTTCAATATCATGGTCAAAAATATCTTGAAAAATATCTCCTGCGATATAAACTTTGTTTTTTGTGATTTTTTCACATAATTCAAAAAATACATCTGGAAAATCTTGTCTTTCATCTATTAAAATATAATCAAAAGCATATTTAAAATCATCTTTATCTATATTATTTATCTCTTCTAATGCTTCTGTAAATATTTTTTCATAAGAAGTTTTATTACTCCAACGAGAAAAAGGAATATTATAAA
>JAMOSL010000149.1 GCA_027063105.1 Campylobacteraceae bacterium | reverse complement strand
GTGACAAATATAAGTATATAAACCTGAATTTTGATCTCTTTGTGAACCCCAAGCTCTATCCACCCATAATTGTTCATTCCATTGAATTTGCTTTTCTACTTTCATAAAGTTAAAAAAACTAGGGATTCTACTTTTAAGTGTATTTGCTAAAGCGATATTATGGCAAGTAAAAAATGTTTTATTATTCTCATTAGATATATATATATCTTTTAATTTATGCAATAAAAGTTCGGTTTTTCCAGTTCCTGATAATCCTTGTATAGAAATTCTTTTTTGATTTAATTTTTGATAAATAAATCTTGTTTGTTCTCCATCAAATAATATAATATTATTTTTTACTTTTTCTAATATAGATTCAGGATTGTCTAGACCTTTTTCTTCTATATTATTTATACTTCCTACCAATAAAGAGATTAAAAATTCAACTTTTCTCTCTAAACCTTTTCCTATTATATTTTTACTTAATAAAGTTTCTATATTAAATTTTTTATCTATAGATTTCTCTACTGTTAATTCTTTTTTCCACTTTTTTGGTCTTCCTATAAACTTTTTATAATTAAATTTATCAGAAATAGAACCCAAATCTTCAATAAAATCATCATAATAATCAGAAAAATCTTCTTCATTATTTTCTAAATCTAAAAATATAATTTTATGCTTTGGAGATAAAATAACTATAACATTTTTTTCATATTCATAGCTATATTTATTTTTTACTAATCCTAGTGGTGCTGTAATTAAATATATTTGCTCTTTTGGATTATTATTAGCATACTTTTCTATTTCCTTAATAATCTCTTTATTTATATCATTTTTTTCTATATTATTATAAAATAAACTATTTTTCACTTCTTCATTTCCTTTATCATCAACTCTTTAGCCAAACTTTTTGCTCCTTTAAAATCTGCTTTTCCTGTGCCAAGTTTTGGTAATACTTCTACTCTAAATAGTTTACTAGGTTTCATTATTGGCAGAATATCACTCTCTTTTATCTTCTTTAATATCATCTTTTCTTCTAAATCACTTATATATAATAAGACTATCTGCTCACCTTTTTTATCATCTGGTAATGCTACTGCCATACTCTCTACACTATCAATGAAAATATTTCCTAGCATCTCTTCTACACTACCTAAACTTATCATCTCTCCACCGATTTTTGCAAACCTACTATATCTGTCTACGATATATATAAATCCATCTTCATCAATATGTCCTTTGTCCCCTGTCTTATAATATCTAACCCCATCAATTTCTACAATAACTTGATCTGTTTTCTCTTTATCATTTAAATAACCTTTCATCACTTGTGAACCACCAACAATAATAAGTCCATCATTTCCAACTGGTAAAATATCTAAAGTTAATGGATCAACAATTTTTACAATAGTTCCACCGATTGCTTGACCAACACTTCCTAATTTATTTCCAATTATTGGACGCATTGAATCTAAATCAAGACTATCTGGCATATTTACAGATATTACTGGTGAAGTTTCTGTTGCTCCATATCCTTCAAATATATCTTTTGAGAATTTTTCTTTAAATGCTGATTTTATCTCTGGTTTTAACTTCTCTGCTCCTGCTACTATCATTCTAATACTATCAAACATTAGTGGATGTAACTTTCTATTTTTAGTATATAATCTAAAAAATGTAGCTGTTCCAAACATTATAGTAGCATTGTATCTAGCTGATAGTTTTCCAATACCTAAAGAATCTGTTGGGTCTGGAGCTGATACCATTGTGATACCTTCGCATAGAGGTAAAAGAGTTGTAACAGTTAGTCCAAATGAGTGAAATATTGGAAGAGAATTTAAAATGACATCTTTATCTTGAAAGTTCAAAAGAGCAGAAACTTGTTGAATATTTGCCATAAGATTTTTATGAGTCAATTCAATTCCTTTTGGTGTACCCTCGCTACCACTACTGAAAAGAATCGTAGCTGTGTCATCAATAGAAACTTTTTCAAAATAACATAATTCAATTAAAAATCTTGGCATCAAATAGGCTTGAAGAAGAGAAGATATTTTATTAAACTTACTAAATTTACCTCCAAGACTCTCTACACTTAAAAATCTCTCTCCAATGACCTCATCAAAACTAAAACCCTTAGCTGATAATTTCTGCATAAATTTATCAGAACTTATAACAATTTGAATATCTGCCTTATCTAAAGCACTTGTCATTGCCTCTTTACTTAGAGTATAGTTAAGATTAACTGGTCGTTTACCTAATACAAATAGGGACATGTTTATAATAGAACCGATAGATGAAGCTGGAAGTAAGACACCTATATTATTTTTATCTTTTAATATCTTTTTTAGAGATTTTACAAATAATATAACTGCTGTAATCATCTTTGCATTAGTTAGGTCACTTCCCATTGCATCAACAACACTTCTCTGCTTTAAATTTGCTTTGGCTCTTTTTATCCAACTATATTGTAGAGGTTTAGAATCAGATATTCTCTCTTCCCAAGTTGAAAAGGATAGAGCTGATATAGCTTGTTTAACTTCCAATGAACTACTATTTGATGGCATCTCTTTTCCCAAAGCTACAACGATATGTCTCTTTTTACCATCTTTACTCATCATCTTATAATTATCATCTGCCCTAGAAAATGTAGAGCCCCATAAACCATGAATATAAAATGGAATAATTGGATGTGTGCTATCTTTTAGACTCAACTCAAATCCTCTTTTAAATTCATTAAGTTGTCCATTATAACTAATCATTCCCTCTGGAAATAATGCAACAACCTCTCCATTATCTAATCTTTTTCGTATTTGTGATATAGCACCTCGACTAGAAGTACCAGATATTGGAATAATTTTAAAATGTTTTAAAAACCACTTTAAATACCATTTGTTATATATGCTTTTTTCCATGACAAATTTAATAGCTCGTGGTGATGCAATTTGCAAAATTAACCAATCAATCCAACTAATATGGTTACCTAAAAGAAGCACACCACCCTCTTGAGGTAAATTCTCTAATCCTCGAATATGCAGTTTATATCTACTCTGAATTAATGGAAGTAAAAGAAGTCTTACAAATAAATTTGGTAACTCTTTCATGGCATAAATAGAGCCAATGAGAGTTACCAAAGATGCAAATATAAATAGTGTTGTACTACTAAATCCAATTTTTACGAATATAATAGTTAAAGATAAAAACATAAACATTAGAATATTCTGTATAAAATTATTTCCTGCAAGAATTACACCCATTTGAGATGGTTTTGCAAAAAATTGTATAGTAGCATTTAATGGTACTATAAATAATCCACCAAAAAATCCAAATGAAATACTAGCAATCATCATAGTTGTAATAGTTGATGCAAATGCAAAGAATAAAAGAGATAAAAATATACCTAAAGCACCTAATGGAACTATTCCAAGCTCTATATGAAGTTTAGATAATCTTCCTGCAACAAGTGAACCAATAGTAATACCTATAGCACTAACAGCTAATATTGCTTGAATAATTATAGCATTTTCATCACCTGTCATAATTTTATAGTGAGCAGGAAAAGATGCAACAAGAAGTTGTCCAACACCCCAGAATATACCTAACCCAAATATACTAAACCATATATTTCTATTCTCTCTAAGAATTTTTATATTATTCTTAAGATAATTTAATTTGAAATAACTTTTTACTTCAAATTTATCTATATAATCTTTCACCTCAAAAATAGGTAATCTAAATGCTAAAATACTCTCAAGAAGTGTTAATCCAATTAATATCCAACCTATAATGGTTAAATTAGGCAAAATCTCATGAGGAATATTAAATCCACCATAATTAGACTCAAAGATAATAGAAAAGATTATAGAACTAAGTAAAATAGATACGATTGTTATCGCCTGAACTATACCATTCGCTCGTCCTAAATAATTAATTCCAACTAGTTCTTTTATTAATCCATATTTTGCAGGAGAGTATATTGCACTTTGAATAGCTAATAGGAAAGTAAGCCCAAAGGAGACGAAAAACCAACCTTGGTAATAGCTTATAGTAATTAAAATAGCAATAAGAACAGCAACTAATGAACTATATCTAACTATTATGCTTTTAGAGTATTTATCAGATATATAACCTGATGGAGAAAAAAGTAAAATAAATGGTAGAAGTATCATAGCATTAATCAATGCTGATAGAATAATAAGTGTATCTCCATCAAAACTTTTTAACAACACATTTTGAATTGTGATTTTATGTCCAATATCAACCGTGGCATTAATAAGTAAAATAAATAAATAGGGGATAAACCCTCTAACTGCCAACATATTTCTCATCTTAATCCTTAAATTTTAAATATAAGATGAATAATCCTAATCTAGCCCAAATAACCTTTTTGCATTTAGAGTAGTGAGATTAGACATCTCTTTTGAAGTTATATTACTAAGTTCTGCCATTTTATTAATTACAAAAGATGTATATAATGGTTCGTTTCGTTTTCCTCTATTTGGATGAGGTGTTAAATATGGAGCATCTGTTTCAGCAACTAATCTATTTTGTGGGACTCTAGGATAAGTATTCATTAGTTTTTTAGCATTTTTAAAAGTAAGAACTCCACCAATACCATAATAAAAATTCTTAGATAGTTTTAAAAGTTCTTCATCGGCATTATAGCAATGAAGCACACCACCCTCTTCTCCAGCATATTTCTCTAATAAATATAAAGAGTCTTTTGTCGCATCTCGAATATGAACTATTAGAGGTTTTTTAAGAGTTTTAGCCCATAAAATTTGCTCAATAAATATTTTTTTTTGTAATTCTTTATACTCTGTGATTTCATTTTCATTCTCTGGTAATCTGTAATAATCTAAACCACATTCACCAATAGCTACACATTTTTCATGAGAAATAAATTGTTCTAAAAATTCTTTATTATATTTATGTGAGTCATAAGGGTGAACACCAACAGCAAAGTAAATTTCAGGAAATTCCTCAGCTAACTCAACGGCTCTAGCTAAGGTATCAGGGTCGGCAGATGGAATAATAAATTTCTCAACTCCTCCATCTTTAGCCCTAGTAATTACATCTTTAATATCATCTATATATCTATCATCATCAAGATGACAATGTGTATCAATAATCATTTTTAATTACTTTTTATTAAATTAAATCTTTTGCTTTTGTTAAAGCTTCTATAACCTCATCAATATTTGCTTTTGGAATATGAATTTTCCAATCTGGAGAATCTGTATTACCTTGTAGTGATATTGCCACACTTGCTATACTTTCAGTCTTCTCTCCATAAGGCTGACTAACTGTAGCTACTGAAATTTTACCATTCTTTGTTCCACTAAGTCCTGTTTCACTTATTAATATTGTTGTACTCATAATATATCCTTTATATTTAATTATATTATTCTATTATAACATTATTTCTTTATTTTTAGTAATAATGATATTTTTGCTTGTAATTTTAACCATCGTTTATGTTCTATTGCAGGAAATCCTCCATATATTTTACCACCAGCTAAAGATTTTGTAACTCCACCCCTTGCCGATATGGTAGCAAAGTCACCAACAAAAAGATGTCCTGCTGTTCCACTTTGTCCTGCCATTATTACATTTTTACCAAGATTTGTTGAACCTGATATTCCAACTTGTGATGCCATAAGATTGTTTTCACCAATATCACTATTGTGTCCTATGTGAATAAGATTATCTAATTTTGTACCACTTCTAATAATAGTCTTTCCAAATACTGCTCTATCAACTGTACAATTTGCACCTATTTCTACTCTATCGCCTATCTCAGCTATACCATTTTGATAAATCTTAATATGCTCACCCTGTTTTGTATGAGCAAAACCATATCCATCACTACCAATAACTGCTCCACTATGAATAATACAATCTTCACCTATTATGCTATGGTGATAGATAGAAACATTTGAATGAAGTAAAGTATTAGAACCAATAGTAACATTATCACCAATATAACAACCTGCCAAAATAGTTACATTATTTCCTATAGTTACATTTTGACCAAATCTAATTCTCTTATCAATATCACAATTATCGCCAAGATGAGGATGACCACCTTTTGTGACTATTTTATAAGAAAATATTTTTGATGTAAGAGCTAATTTTAAATATGGTTCATCTGTTATTAATGCAATAGTTGAAGATGGTACAAGATTTGCATATTTCTCTTCTATTAATACAGCTGAGGCTTTTGTTATTAATAGGTCATCTATATATTTAGAAGAGTTATAAAAACTGATTTCATCTTCTTTAGCATCAGTAAGAGTATTAACACCATTAATATTTTTCTCTTCGCCTATATAATTAACACCTATCTCTTTTGTAATAAAATTTAATCCAATCATATCTATTCAACTCCCATTTTTTCCATAATCATATCTACATTATGGCAAAAGTTTCCATTCTTTTCAATTAAAAATAAATCTTGAACTCGTTTTTTTTGTGTATGTATTTTTGCTGAAGCTATATCTACACCTATTGCATCAAAAAGAGTCATTATATAAGCTAATAAACCTCTTGTATCATCTATTTTTAATAACATTTTAGCATAATTCTGAGAATGGTTACACTCTATATCTATATTCTTTTTAGTAATCGTAAGTGTTGGGAGTTTAGCCTTTTTAGTTAAATCAAAAGATTCTTTTATATAAGTCTCAATCATAATAATTTCATGATTCTCAACACTTTCTCCAAAATCTATCTTAAAGTACTTCTTTCCATCAAAAAGTTTACATATATCCATATTAACAATATTTAATCTTGATAATTTTGCTAAAAGATAACCTAAATTAAACTCTTTTTCTTTTATAATTTCTATAGTTAAAAATATTTCACTTGTAACTTTAAACTCATAACCATCAATATCTATCGCTTCTATTGCTATACTAATTATCTCTTCAGGTTTATATCTTAAAAACATAAGGTTAGAAGAAATTGATAAAACTTTTTTTTGTCGGCTTTTTAATAAACTATTAAATTTAGTAGAGCGTTTTAAAGTGTTCTCTTTCTTTATTCTCTTAGCTGTTTCATCTATCATCTCATCATGTTCTAGTGTATTAATAGATTGCATATATAAAGTTCTTAAAAGTCTTGCTGTAAATGTTGAATATACATCTTCACCTACACCATTCATATCTGCATAAGTTAAAATATAAATCATATCTAGCATTCTTTTAGTTTTAAAATGTGCTACAAATTTAAATATGGTCTTCTCATTATATAAATCTTCTCTTTGTGCTATATTACTCATGAGTGTATGATATTGAATTAAAATAACTCCATCATCTATAATTAAATCAGTTAAGCCTATATTTTTTCCATATATTTTGAATAGCGTTGCACCCACAGATGAATGGTCTTTTTTTCGTCCTTTACCACCATCATGAAGAAATGTCACCAGTTTAAGCAACTCTCTATCTTGTGAAGTTAACTTATTAAAAAGGTCTCCTATAAAATTATCTTTAATATTTTCTAACCAATACAAACATTCCAAAAGGTGAGTATGTACAGAAAAACGGTGATAACCATCAAATTGTGGAAGATTTATAACCTTTTTCAAAATTGGTATAGAGTATCCCAAAAGATGAGCGATAGATAATGTTGAAAGTGTACTATGAGCATATTCTGTTTGAAAAATAGTTCTAATCTCTTTATAATACTTTTTATTTAACTTACCTGCTCTTGGAGCTTGTATTATTTGATGAAGTAAAGATGGTGAAGCCTGATACTTTTTTGTTGCTTTTATATTTAGATATTTTATTATATCCAATAATGTATCATTCTCTTTAGATGCTTCTAGCTGATACAATTTACTATTTATCTTTATATTATATTCTTTGCTTAAAATATCTGTCCAAATTAAAGAGTATAATTGAACAACTCTAAGATTAGTTAATACTTTTTTTGCAAATCGCATATGAGATTCTCTTGTATTATTATATCCTAGATACTTAGCAACTTCAGGAATTAAATCTAGTCTAAGTTTATCCTCTTTTTTACCTGCTACCAAATGTAGAGCTGAACGAACACGAAATAAAAATTCTAAAGATATTCTAAAGTTTCTATAATCAGTATCACTTACTATATGTTCTGGCAAATCACCTATTCTTGTAATATTATATTTTATTTTTCCTAACCAATAGACTAAATTAGCATCTCTAAAACCACCTTCACCCTCTTTTAAGTTAGCCTCCATTTTTAATGGAAACTTTTTATGTAGCAATCTTTGCTCTTCCAATTTAGATGTTATATACTCTTTCGGATTATCAAATCTAATATCATCTAATCTATTTTGAGCCTCTGTCCAAAGATACTTAGAACCATCTAAGAATCTTGATTCTAAAATAGCTGTTTTAATTGTTATGTCTGTTTTTGAAACATCTAGTAATTCATCTACATGGTGTACTCTATGACCTAATTTAAGTCCACTATCCCAAATAAGATATAATATTTTCTCTATCATATCTTTTGTGTTATACCCATCAATATCTTTGTAAATAATCAATAAATCTATATCAGAATATACACAAAGTTGCTCTCTACCATAACTACCTAATGCTGCTAAGGTAATTGGTAGTGAATTCTTCAATGGTTGATACTCTTTAAACATTCCGTGCATAGCTATTTTATATATTAATTTAATAATAGAGTCTATTTTCCGTGTATGTTTAAATAGAAAATCTTTACCTCCTGATGTAGCGAATGTCTCATCTAAAGTTTTAAAATAGATACTAATATCTCTTTTAAGAACTTTTGCCATCTTAAAATCATCGGCATTATGATAAAGTAAATCTTCTATTTCCTCCTTCGTACTCATCTGATTAATGTCCATACTCCTGTACAAATTTCTCATAATCACCATCAAAATCTATAATAGTTCCATCTTCTTTAATTTTAATAATACGATTAGCAAATGCATCTATTAACTCTCTATCATGACTAACACAAATTACTCCACCTTGATAATTATGTAACGCTTCACCTAGTGCTACAATAGCCTCTAAATCTAAATGATTATTTGGTTCATCAAGAACTAAAAAGTTTGCACTATCCATCATCATTTTACTTAACATTACACGGTGTTTCTCTCCACCAGAACAATCTGAAACTTTTTTCTCCTGCTCTTCACCAGAAAATAACATTCTACCTAGAACTTTTCTTAGCTCATCTATATGCCATTTTGGGTCATGACCCTGAAGCCAATCATATAATTTATTATCGCCAACAACAACATCAGTTGCATTTTGAGGGAAGTAGCTACTTGTAATAGTTTGACCCCACTTAAATATGCCACTATCTTGAGTTATATTTTCCATTATAATATCTAATAGAGTTGTTTTTCCCACACCATTAGAACCTATTAAAGCAATTTTATCGCCCTTTTCTATTTTTAAAGATAAATTCTCAAATACTTTTAAATCATCATAACTTTTATATAAATTAACAATCTCTAAAACTTCATTACCTATATCTCTATGTGGTTTGAACATAATAGATGGGTCTCTTCGTGAAGATAATTTAATATCTGCAACATCTAATTTATCTAACTTCTTTTGACGACTTGTTGCCTGTTTTGCTTTAGATGCATTGGCTGAAAATCTAGCAATAAATTTTTCTAATTCATCTTTCTCTTTTAAAGCTTTACCTCTATCAGTTTCATTCTGTTTCGCAACAAGATTAGCAGCAATATACCAATCATCATAATTACCCGTAAACTCTCTAATATCACTAAAATCTAAATCTAGAATATGAGTTACAACACCATTTAAAAAGTGTCTATCATGTGATATAATTAATAATACACCTTCATGTCTTGACAACTCATTTTCTAACCAACTAATAGTTTCAATATCAAGATTATTTGTAGGCTCATCAAGTAGTAAAATATCTGGCTTTAAAAATAGAACTTGTGCCAAAAGAATTTTAAATTTATCTCCACCAGTAATAGAACTCATTAAAGAATCATGTTTATCTGAAGAGAATCCCAAAGATTCAAGAAGTTTTTCTATCTTAACATCACTCTCATAAGTTGGATCTTCATCTGCACAAATCATCTCTAATTCAGCTAAACGATTATTAACTGCATCATCTTCAAAGTCACCCTCAACATATAGCTTTTCTTTCTCCTTCTGTGCATCAAATAATTTTTTATTTCCGTATAAAACAGCATCTCTTAAAGAAAAACTTTCAAAAGCATACTGATTCTGTCCAAGCATTCCAAGTTTAGAACCTGCTTGAATTCTAACTTCACCATCTGTTGGTTCTAATTCACCTGACATAATTTTCATAAGCGTAGATTTACCAGCTCCATTAGCTCCAATTAGTCCATATCTTTTACCACCATCAAGAGTCATATTTATCTTATCAAATAAAACTCTCTTTCCATATCTTTGAACCAAATTAACTGTACTTATCATTATTTTTCCTAACTATAAATATTTTTCTGTAATTTTAGCTAAAGTTTGTAAATCTTGGGCTATTAGAATTAAGTATGATTATAGATTTATATTGTAAAACTCCAAATTTTATGTTATGCTAGAACTATCACACAAATATACTACTTAACACAGACAGTTAAACTTAATAACAATATAAGCAATAATCTACTATAATTCTAAAATGTTAGTATCAACATGGAAACTTGCCAAGATTGAGGGAGTGACACCTCAAACTATTAGAAGGTGGGTAAAAGAGGGTA
>JAMOSL010000148.1 GCA_027063105.1 Campylobacteraceae bacterium | reverse complement strand
CTCAACAACTTCAGCACTACCACCTGTATAATTTGTTGTTATTTGTATTGTAGGAGGAACAATTTCTGGAAATTGAGCAATTGGTAACTGATTTAAAGCAATTAGTCCAACTAAAACTATAAATATAGATATAACTTTAGCAACAATTGGTCTGTGAATAAAAAATATAGAAAACATTTATTTATCTACTTTCTTTTCTGATAGGATTAGTAACCTCTTTAACCAAAACTTTTGTTCCATCAGATAATCCAGCAATAGTGCCAACAAGAACTTTATCGCCCTCTTTTAACCCTTTAGCAATAATTGATAAATCATTATTTGCATAACGGACTTTGATTTCCCTACTCTCTATTTCATTCTTCTTATTAACAATTAAAACATACTCACCTTGCTGGTTTTGAGAAATTTGATTTGGTTCAACAGCAATTATAGGAAGTTTATCTGTAACAAATAATTTTAATCTCACAAATGTACCTGCTAATAATAAATCATCTTTATTATCTATTTTTGCTCTCATCGCCACAGTCCCAGTTGAAGTATTACTTACATTATCTATAAAATCAATTGCTCCATTAACTACAATATTTCCACTATCTAAAATTACTTTTACTTTTGGATTTTCTTCTGATTTATATCTTTTTATCAATGAAACTTCATGAGAACTTGGATGAAAATTTACATATAAGAATTTGGTCTGAACTATCTTTGCTAAACTATCGCCAACATTTATGATATTACCTAATAGATACAACTCTTTACCTATTTTACCATTAATAGTAGCCTTTATATCACAATAATCCAAATCTAATTGTGCTTTTGATAAAGATGCCTTATCTGCTCTAATAGTTGCTTCCAACTGTTTTTTCGTAGCAATTAGCTCATCAAGTTTCTCTCTAGGTGCTAATTGTTCTGCAACTAATGGCTTATATCTTTTCACATTAGAATTAGCAAGATTTAGACTAGCTTTATCTTTTTGTAAAATAGCATTCTGTTCCTCCCAAATAGCTTGATATTCACGTTTATCTATTCCAAAAAGAATTTGATTTTTTTTAACAACAGAACCAGCTTTAAATAAAATATTCTTCAACTCTCCTCTTACTCTTGAGGTCACCATCACCTCATCTACTGATTCTGTTTTACCAGAGAAATCAATCCAAATAGGATATGTTTCCTTCTTTATAGTATAAACATTAACAGGAATAGGGTCAGGCTCTTTTATCACAATTTTTTTCTCTTCAACTTTTTGGTTAAATTCACAAGCAGAAAATAGTAATATAAATATGAAAAAGATAGTAATAGAATTAATATTTTTAAGTGGCATTGTATATAGTTCCTTATAGTTTAATATAAAGAATATAATATCAAAAAAGTGTAGCTATAAAGCTTATTTAAATAGAGGCGAAGAAGCCCCTATCTTTATCAAAACTTAAAGTCTTGACTCGTATCTTCTAATCATAAATAGTTTTTTCAAAATCTTTTTACGAGTAGCAATTTTCTCTTTCTTTCTCTTTTCAGTAGCTGTTTCATAGTACTGTCTAGCTCTAGCTTCTGTTACGATAAGGTTTCTATCGCACTGTCTCTTAAACTTTCGATAAGCATCATCAAATGAGTCTCTTGGAGTTAAAATAATTCCTGGCATTACAAAGCACCCCCTTCCTTATCAAAATTTTCTAATATTAAACATAGAAGAGATAAAATCGGCAAAATTATATCTAAAAATTGATTATGTTTACTTTATCTATGGTAGAATATTTTAAAATTATATTAATTAAAAGGCTATTTGTGAATTTTAGTAAAGTAAGTATAGATGGAACAATTCAGGAAGTAATCAAATCTCTATTTGATATGGATTTAGAAATTAATGGAGATTGGGGATACTCTAAAAAGTTAGCAACTATTATACAAGATAATAAAAGTATGCCTATAGCTCAACAAGAACAAATGGTGGTCTCTATGCGTTCATATATAGAAATGAATATAACTAAAGATAAAGAGGATAGATATGCAGGAATTAATGTTAAAGAGATTAATAGAGAAGAGATAGTTGAAGAGAATATAATCTATCATAAAATAAGATATGAAATAACTGCTATATTAGAGAGTAAGTATAAAAAACTAATGAAAGAGTATAAAAATGGTTATGAAACAGAAGAATTTGATATGACAAAACATTTTAAAGAGAGGAAAAAAGAGACCTTAATTAGAATAGAAGATTATTGGTTTATCTTACAATCTTAAGACTAACTTTAGATATACCACTTCTTATAAGACCTATTTTTTCAGCTGCTTTAAAGGATAGGTCAATTATTCTTCTTTTTGCATAAGGACCTCTATCATTTACTTTTACTACAACTTGTTTTCCTGTTGATAACATCGTAACACAAACTAATGTTCCAAAAGGAAGTGTTCTATGTGCTGCAGTAAGAAGATTAGTTTTATACTTCTCACCACAAGCTGTTCGAGAACCATTAAGACAATTTGCATAATAAGAGGCAATACCAACCTCATCATAATTTATATATTTTAAATTCTCTTTTTTAGGATATGATTTTACTCTACTAATTTTCTTTTTTTTCTTTATTATTGGAATTATTCTTGATTCTTTAATCTCTTCTACTTTACAACTGTTGAGATTATTCCTCATTAGCTCTTTTAACCATACTTCCACATCATCAGCATGTATAAATATACTGAGTATTAAAATTAATGATATTTTATATTTTATATTTTTTTTCATGCTTTCTATTATATCTTATTTATATCATTTTTTATCTATATCGCATTAAAAAATAGATAAAATTCTTTTCAAAATCAAAATATTTAAGGGAAAGATTAATATGGGTAGATACATACAAGTCATTTTAATATTTATTATAAGTATAATTATCTCTGGGTGTGCTAAGAATTCTCATTTAAAGAATAGTGTAGAGGAAAAAGCTAAACATCAATCACCTAATAATTTTTATAATGCTGGAATGCTTAGATGTTCATCTAATGATATGTCATTTGATGATGTATGTGATTATGCTATATATAAAGAAAAAAAATCTCCAATAAGAGTTGTAATAGAGAATGTTTCAATAGCAACAAAAATTGAATATCGTGTACTCTATTTTGTAGCGGGTAAGTTTAAATCAAAAAATAGAAAAGATAAAATACATTTTCATCAAACAGCTAGTAATCATTACCAAATTACTGTAGGAAAAGAGAATTATCTGCTTCCTATTAGAGTTTTATCTTATCAACCAGAAACTGAAGAAGTAACAACAAATAATAATATAAAAGAGACTCCACTAAAAGAGTATGAAGTACCAAAAGAAAAGATAACAGAAGAAAACATCACAGAATCTATTCAACAAAAGTCTATTATAAAAGAGCCTGAACCAGTAATAATGACACCTATTAAAGTTCCAACTCCTAAAAAGTCACAGGGTACAAAAAAAGTATTTAAAAGGTAATTAAAAATCAAAACTTTTAATTACAAAATACTTTTTAGTCCCTATTTTAGGAACAATCCAATATTTTACTCTTATATCTTGCAAAAATAATTTATCAAATATACGAATTGATGGAGCTTTATATTTAATAACAGGATAATCTATTCCACCATCAAATAATTGGTTACATCTTAATATTCTAAGAGTGCTATTAGCAAAAGATACATATGGAGATGAGGTTTCAAATGACCATTTAGCATATTCTGAGCAAGTTGGATAGTATCTACAACTAGCAGGTAGCATAGATGATATATATTGATAGCTTTTTATTGGTGCTGTCCAAAATTTTTTATTCATTTAGATATACTACCAAAAAAATAATATGAAGGAAATAAGTATGTTAGAAATAGGGAATGTAGTAGAAAATTTTTGTTTACCAAATCAAGATGAAGAGGAAATTTGTTTTAGAGATATTAAAGGTCGTTGGATAGTTTTATATTTTTATCCGAAAGATAATACGCCAGGATGTACAACAGAAGCTTGTGATTTTACAGATAATTTAGAAAACTTTGATGAGTTAAGTTCTATTATTTTAGGAGTTAGTCCAGATAGTCCAAAAAAACATAGAAATTTTATTAATAAGAAGAATTTAAAAATAACATTATTAGCAGATGAAGATAAAGAGTTAGCTAAACAGTTTGGTATATGGAGACCAAAAAAACTTTTTGGCAGGGAGTATTTAGGAGTAGTAAGAAGTACATTTATTATTAATCCAAATGGAGTGGTAGCTTACAAATGGGAGAAAGTAAAAGTAAAAGGTCATGTAGAAGAGGTAAAAGAGAAACTTAAAGAGCTTCAAAACTCTATATAACATACTTTTAGATATAATCGCGTCTCTTATTCAAAATTTGAATTTGAAAATACTCATATAGTTATTCCTTGAATGGTTGCACAATTTTGTGTTAAGGACTATAGAGGATTAAACCTTAAAGACTACGGTCTATAAAAATTAATTTACTTTATCAAGGAGATAAAATGGTAACAATGAAAGACTTACTAGAATGTGGTGTACACTTTGGGCATCAAACAAGAAGATGGAATCCAAAAATGAAAAAGTTTATTTTTGGAGAAAGAAAAAATATTTACATTATTGACCTTCAAAAAACTTTAAGATATTTTAAATATACATATAATGTTGTTAGAGATGCTGCAGCAGAGGGTCAAACAGTTCTATTTGTTGGAACAAAAAAACAAGCTAGAAGTGCTGTAAAAGAACACGCTATTAGATGTGGTATGCCTTTTGTATCGACAAGATGGTTAGGTGGTATGTTAACAAATTATCCAACAATCAAAAAATCAATTAGAAAATTAGAAATCATTGAGCAGATGGAAGAAAATGGTCAAATTGAACTTCTTACAAAAAAAGAAGCATTAATGTTGAGAAGAAAAAAAGATAAACTAAATGCTTATCTTGAGGGTTACAGAAATATGAAAAAACTTCCAGATATGATGTTTGTTGTAGATGCAGTTAAAGAGCATATTGCAGTAAAAGAAGCTAGAAGACTTGGAATGAAAGTTATTGCGCCACTTGATACAAACTGTGATCCAGATGTAATTGATTACCCAATTCCAGGAAATGATGATGCTATCCGTTCAATTAACCTTTTTTGTAAAGAGATGGCTGAAGCTATTATCGAAGGTAAAGCAGCATTAGCTGAAGCTGAAGGTAAAAATGTTGAAGTAGTTGCAGAAATTCCAGCTGAAGAAATTTCAGAAGTTATTGCTGAAGCAGTTGCAGAAACACCAGCTGAAGTAAAAACAGAAGAGAAAACAGAAGTTGTTGCAGAGGCAGTTACAGAAACACCAGCTGAAGTAAAAACAGAAGAGAAAACAGAAGTTGTTGCAGAGGCAGTTACAGAAACACCAGCTGAAGTAAAAACAGAGGAAGCATAATTATGGCAAAAAACTTTGGACCAAAAGACATTAAAAAACTTAGAGAGATGACTGATGCAGGTATGATGGACTGCAAAAAAGCATTAACTGAGTCTGATGGAAATATGGATAAAGCAGTTGAATGGCTAAGAAATCAAGGTTTAGGAGCTGCTGCTAAAAAAGCTGGTAAAGTAGCTGCTGAAGGTGCTGTATCTGTTAAAGTTGATGGTAATAAAGCAGTTATTATAGAGATTAATTCTCAAACTGACTTTGTTGCTCAAAATGAAAAATTCAAAGCTGTTCTATCTGAAGTTGTAGGACATGCATTTGATAATAATCTGGCTGATGCAGAAGTTATTAATGCATCAACAATTAATGGTCAGTCTTTTGAAGAGTATTTATCTCTACAAGTAGCTACTATTGGTGAAAAACTAGTTGTTCGTCGTTCTGCTTTAATTAACGCAGATGAGAATACAGCTGTTAATGGTTATGTTCATGCTAATGGTCAGGTTGCAGTTATTATCGAAGCTAAATGTGATAGTGCTAAAACAGCTGAAGCTATGACTTCATCGCTTAAAGATGTAGCAATGCATGCTGCTGCTATGAGTCCAAGTACTTTGTCTTATAAAGACTTTGATTCTAAATTTGTTGCTGAAGAGACTCAAGGTAGAATTATAGCTATTGAGAAAGAGAATGAAGAACTTGGTCGTTTAGGTAAAACTCTTAAAAATATCCCTCAATATATTTCTATGAGTCAATTAACTGAAGAAGTTCTTGCAGAAGCAGAAACAAAATTAAAAGCTAAACTTGCGTCAGAGGGTAAACCAGAGAAAATTTGGGATAGAATTCTGCCAGGTCAAATTGCTAGATTTATATCAGATAACTCAACTCTTGACCAAGAACAATGTCTATTAGACCAAAAATTTGTAATGGATGATACTAAAACTGTAGCTGAATATATTGCTGATAAAGCAAAATCAGCTGGTGGAACAACAGAAATTACAACATTTACGAGATTAGAAGTAGGTGAAGGAATTGAAGTAGCAGAAGAAGATTTTGCTGCTGAAGTTGCAAAACAAATGGCATAATGCTATTTTAGAGTATTGTCTTAGACAATACTCTATACATTTTAAGCTTGGGCTATAACATTTTGTTTTATTTGTGTAGATGAAGTTTGTGGATTATATGTAACTTGAACTATTTTTTTCCCTTTTGATTTTAGATATTCTTCTACAGCACAACACCTTAGCCAAAAACACCCAAAATCATCAAGCCACATCTCCATGAATCATCGAAAATGCTGAAACTCTCCAAATTGCCTCATTAATTAAAATATCATCCACTTTTTCCCCATATAATTTTAA
>JAMOSL010000147.1 GCA_027063105.1 Campylobacteraceae bacterium | reverse complement strand
CATCGTATCAGGATTTTCAATTTGACTTTTACAAGTTTTACATAAGAGAATTGATTGTTCTGCAGTGCCATCAGATGGAGATACTTCATATCCACTTAGGCTATTAGTAGAAGAACATAATTCACATACTCCTCCACTTCTCTCTATTAATTTATTATAACTCATCAATATCCTTTAATTTTTTCTATATTATGCCAATATTATACAGCATTATATCCTAAGATTATTATACTGTATCGTCCAAATTTTGATATAGCAACCATTATAATAAATAATTTTAAATTAAACTTTAAAGCTCCTGCCATAAGTGTTAATGGATCTCCTATAATTGGTAGCCATGATAATAGAAGCGAATATTTACCATATTTATTAAATATATTTTGACTTTTTTGTAATCTTGATTTTGATATTTTTTTTGATTTTATCAACCAACCTATCCCTTTAATACCTATGAAATAGTTAATTATTGAACCTATTGTATTTCCTAAACCTGCAAAAAACAATAAATAGAGACTATTCTTACCATCTTCTAAATAATATATTAGTGTGGCTTCACTTGATAAAGGTAATATAGTTGCAGATAGTGTAGATATTATAAATATAATTATATATGACATTTTAATAGCTTTTATAGGTATTCTAACACATTTTAATTATTAAGAATTTTAATTTTTTGATAATATTTATACAAAAGGTTATTTATTGTAATATAACAAATTAGAGAGTAAAATTAAATAACATGGGAGAAACGATGAGAATATCGAAATTTTTGACTGTTACAATAGTAACAACGGCTATCTTATTAGCAGGTGATGTGAAGGGTGAAGTTCTTATTAAAAAAGCTAAACATAATGGTCTAATAGCTATTCCTGCAGATAAATCTGAACTTATGAAACTTATTGATAAAAAGAAAAATATTACACCTGAAAGAGTAAAGCTTGGTAGGCAATTATTTTTTGATACAAGACTATCATTAGACAAGACTATAAGTTGTAATACTTGTCATCTTTTAGATCAAGGTGGTGATGATAATGTTCCTGTTGCTATTGGGCATAAAGGTAGAGAGAATCCTCATCATATCAATTCACCAACAGTTTATAATAGTGTATTTTTTGAGAGACAATTTTGGGATGGGAGAAGCCCAGATGTTGAAGATCAAGCTAAAGGCCCAATGGTAGCAGATGTTGAAATGAATATAACTCCTCAAGAAGCAGAGAAAAGAATTAAAGCTATCCCAGAGTATGTAAAATCATTTCAAAAGGCTTATGGTAAAGATGTAAAGATAACTTTTGGAAAAATAGCATCAACTATTGGTATTTTTGAGAGAACACTAGTGACACCATCAAGATATGACGATTTCTTAAATGGAGACTTAAAAGCTTTAACAGAAGCAGAACAAGACGGATTAGCATTATTCATTGAGACAGGATGTACTGCATGTCATGTTGGTATTGCTCTTGGTGGAAAAATGCAACCATTCGATTTAAGTTCTGGATTTGAGCATAATGATATTGGTGATTTTAAAGGTAATGAAAATGGAATGATTAAAGCTCCATCGCTTAGAAATATATCTCAGACATCTCCATATTTTCATAATGGAACAGTTATTAACTTAATAGATGCTATTAAAACAATGGGTAAAGTACAACTTCTAGTAGATATTTCAGATGAAGAGGCAAAGAGAATTGAAATTTTCTTAAAATCATTGGAGGGAAGAAAGCCTGATACTTCAGCACCAAAACTTCCATAAGATTGAAGATAATAGCTATTGCTTTTTATGAGCCAAAAATTAATTAGTCAAAAACAGGAAAATATATGAAATCTTATTTTACCAACTATAAAACAGCGAAATTGTTACCTATTGCAATATCTTGTCTACTCTTTTCTTCTATGCTAAACGCGTCAGGAAAAAAAGATAATTCAAAAAGTTATAATGCTATAATGATGTGTACTCTGCCACAAGAGATGCTTAAAGATTCTACATTAAAAGCTATGGATATTACATATATGAACCCAGAGACAGAAGGTAAAGATGCTTCTTTGTCTTTTAAAAAGTCTTTAAATACTCTTAAAAAAGAGAAACATAGTTCATCACTACATAAAAATATTATTAATTTATCTTCTTCTTGGCAAAAAACTAAGAAAAGTATAGATACAAAAGTATCTCAAGAAAGTGTTAACTCAATATATGATATGGTTGTATCTTTTGATAAATCTTGTTTAGTTATTGCAGAAAAATTAGCAAATAAAAAGTATAGTATGACTAAAAATAAAGTAGCTAGATTGAACTTATATGTTCAGCAGTTAACTACTCTATATATTATCAAAGCATGGGATTCTATTGATGAACAAAGTTATAAAGATGGTGTAGAAAAAATAATAAGTTCTTATGAGAAGAATTATGAACTTGTTAAGAAAGATAAAAAACTTACTGCAAAAACAAAAGGTAGATTAGAAAAGATTAATAAAGCATTTACTACATTCAAATTTATGACAACAAGTACTTCAGGTAGATATATGCCTGTTTTGGCCGCTAAAAAAGCATCGAATATTAATATGCTTACAAAAATAATTTTAGAAGGAAAATAATATGAGACAATCAAAAATTATAAAATTGTTTTACATAATAGTTATGTCATTTGGATTTATTGTAGCACAAGCAGAGGATAAAAATAAGGATAAAGATATTATTATTCAACATACTGAAAATATTAAGATTATTTCTCAAAGTCTTGCAAAAAATTATTTTTATATAAATCAGGGAATTCAAATATCTTCTGCTAAAAGAGGATTAAAGAGTGATATTGCAAATATGGATAAGAGTATAAAAGCTATTCAAACTGTTGCTAAAGCAAAAAATATAAAGAACCTTATTGAATTTGCATTCTTTAGTTCAGAAGAGTTAAAAGAGATACTATCTCAACCATATACTATAGAAAATGGAGGTTTAATTCTTGACTATACTGAGTCATTATTAGAAAGCTCAGATATTATTTTAAAACACTCTATACCCAAAAATATAGATGAAGAGACAAAAATGCTCTTAATGGTTGTTGATATGAAATATCTTTTAGCTAGAGCTGCTAAATATTATATTGCATTTAGTGCAGGATTTACAGATGCTGTTAATGTTGCTCAAGCTAATATTGCTGTTGATAAGTTTGGTGTATCTCTTAAAAAAATAGAAAAGTATAAATATCCAAAAAGTATATCTAAAAGAGTAATTAGAAAGCTAACAAGATATTGGCCATCAAGTCAGAGTTTTTATCGTGGTATTAAAAAGAGTGAACTTCCAACAATCATTTTTATATCTACTAAACATATGGAGCGTTCTATAAATAAATTGATTGCATATCATCAAGAGCAGATTAATAAACATAAATAAGGAATATAGTTATGAAAGCTAGTAAGATAAAGTTTAGTCTATTATCAATTCTAATGCCTTTAACAATAATATTAGGGGTAGGGGGCTATTTTGCCTCTATTAGTTGGTTTGACTATATGAATGATTTAAATCTCCAACAAGATATGGATAAAATTGAAGTTCTTCAATCTTTAGAAGATAGTGTATATAAAGAGATGATTTGTACAAGTAAAATGAGTGGAGAAGTTGAAAATTTAAAAGATGTATGTAAAGATATTAGAGCTGATACAGACTCCATAATTGTTGGTTTATCAGATAAGTTTTCATCAGACACAATTAGTCAAAAAATAAACTCTCTATTTGATACAAGTGATAATAACTCTTCAGAAGAAGAAAAATCTTCAGAAGATATTAGTAGTGAGAATAACTTTTTTCAAGAAAATAATATAGAAAATATTATAGAAGATATAAGATATTCAATAGATACAGTAGAAGATATAAAATTGGTTATGCTATTAGATGGGGAGTATTATAAACAAATTATTAAACCTATTCATACTTATTTTGCAAAGTTAGATACTCATGTGGAGAAAAATGATAAAGAATATATGGACTTTTTGCGTCATATTAATAGTTTAAACAATAATTCAATGATTGAAACTATATTTGGTTCGTATTTCTTATCCTCAAGAAAATCTTTTACTAGTCATGAACTCTCATCTTGGGATAAATATATGAGTTTATCAGTTATGCCAGAAGAGAAGTTGTATATGAAATTATCCTATATTCAGGGTGATATTAATAATTTGTTTGAAATAAAGTCAACATATGATCTTATAGATAAATTAGATAAAATGAGAATTGATATACTTTTAGGTAATTCTATTGGTGAATATAGTGTAGCAATAGATAGTTGGATTTTAACGAATAATAAAAAACAAGATATTTTTTCTTCTGCAAGAGATATAAGTTTTTCATATTTATCTAACAAATCACAAGAAAATCTTACTAAACATGCAGTTATACTTTTCTCAAGTTTATTGATTATATTAATATCTTTACTTCTTTTTGTATTTACTGTTAAGAAATCTTTAAATCGTATAAAAGATGAAGAAGAGGCACTTCGAATTATGATTGATGAGATAGATATTCTTACAACGAAAAGTAGAAGAGAAGTATTTTCTGATGCTGAAAATGTTTTACAAGATTTTAGTGATAAGAAACAGATTTATGCATATATTAGTTCTATCCTAAAATTATTGCATGAAAAAGAGTTACAAGCTGAGGAGGCGAGTACAGCAAAAGATTTATTTCTTGCAAATATGTCTCATGAAATTCGTACACCATTAAATGGTATTGTTGGATTTACTCAACTTCTTAAAGAGTCTTCTTTAACTCCTGACCAGCAAGAATTTATTACGATAATAGAGAATAGTTCAGATAATCTTTTAGCTATTGTTAGTGATATTCTTGACCTATCTAAAATTAGTGCAAATAAAATGGAACTAGAGTCTATTAGCTTTGATATATTTGAAAAAGTAGAATCAGCAGTTGAAACATTTGTTGCTAAAGCTGATGAGAAAAGAATCGAATTAGGTGTATTTATAGATCCTACTATACCTCAATATCTTATTAGTGACCCCACGAAATTATCACAAGTTTTAATTAATCTTATTAGTAATGCAATTAAATTTACACCTGTAGATGGTAGTATTAATTTAATAACTGAATATATAGAAGATAGTGAAGATAGTGTTACAATTAGATTTGCTGTTAAAGATTCAGGTATAGGTGTGAATGAAGAGCAAAAAACAAAAATTTTTCAAGCATTTACTCAAGCAGATTCCAGTACAAGTAGAGAATTTGGTGGAACAGGTCTGGGACTGACTATATCGTATACTATCATTCAATATATGGGTGGTGAGCTTGATGTTGCAAGTTCTCCAGGTGAAGGTGCAGAATTTTTCTTTACTATTAAATTGAAAAAAGATAATAGTGAAAAAGAGATGATTCATCCAAAGTACGAAGGTCTTAATATTGGATTAGCACTTCCTGATAAATCAATTGATAGACAGGTAGATAAAAATTTAAAAACATATATTGAAACAGTAAAAGCTCGTTTTAGTATATATTCTTATGATGAACTTTTAAATGGAAATCAAGCAACTATTCTTCCAGATGTATTATTTATTGATCACTCTTTTGCTAAAAAAGCTCAAGAGATAAATATGTTTGCAAAATTAAAAACGCATATTATTCTAATGACAACAGGTAGTTTAAAAAGAATTATAGATGCACAGAATCATAATTTTTTGACAATTATACATAAACCTATGACAATGAGTAAAACTACAAGATTAATAAAAGAATATAGTTCTGGAGAAGTTGAAGTAGTTGAAAGTGACCATAAGGCTCTTAGTACAGATCAATTTCAACATATTAATGCTTTAGTTGCAGAAGATAATTTAATTAATCAAAAATTAATTTTAGTAACATTAGAAAAATTTGGTGTAGAGGTTACTCTTGCATCGAATGGTCAAGAGGCTTTTGAACATAGGAAACATGAGGTTTATGATATAATTTTTATGGATATACAGATGCCTGTTATGAATGGTATGGAGGCTACAAAAGCTATATTAGAATATGAAAAAGAAGAGAATTTAGACCATGTACCAATTATCGCTTTAACAGCTAATGCACTCAAAGGTGATAGAGAAAAGTATATAGAAGCTGGGATGGATGGATATGCTTCTAAACCTTTAAATCTACAAGAGATTAAGAAAATTATTGGAGATTATTTTCCAAATGATGAAGATTCTGATAAGCCAATTTCTCCTGATATAATTACACCTACTCCATCAATTGAAGATGAAGAATACGATGAATATGAAGACTACAATGATGATGAGTATGAAGAAGAGGGAATTGATATAGAGAAAGAGTGTGATATACTCCTCTATAATGAAATGTCTCTTCAATCTCAAGTTTATGGTCGTATTTTTGAAGGGTTAGGTTACGATGTTGAAATCATAGATGATGAAGATACATTCTTGGATAAAATAGAAAGTGGAATATATATTTATGCTCTCTATGATTCAACTTGTTGTGATAATACACCATGTATGGTTGCTGATATTGCAAGAGATGCAGATACTGTTCCTTTAGTATTTGTTAATGAAGAGCAAGAAGGAGACTTTTGTGCAGATACACTAGAGAGAAACTTAGACTCTAGTTCACTAAAAGAGAAATTAGAGAGTGCTTCTTAGCACCTCTATCTTCTCTTCCTATAAAATTCATTTTTAAATTCTTTAAATTTATTTTCTAAAATCGCTTTTCTCATCTCTTTCATTAAATTTAAATAGTAGTATAAATTATGGATTGTTCCTAACCTAAAATAAGTAATTTCTTTAGCTCTAATTAGATGATTTATAT
>JAMOSL010000146.1 GCA_027063105.1 Campylobacteraceae bacterium | reverse complement strand
CTCCTACATCACTTTCTTGCTTAGGTGTTTGTATTATTACTGGAGTTGTTGGATTACTAAATTTATAATTAAATGATGTTTCAATAGATATAGTTAATAACTCAGATATTGTTAAGTCACTCTCTGTAAAACTTACTGTACTTTGAGTATTATTTAATCCAATTAAACTAGCAGGAGCTGTATATTCAAATACTGCTGTTCCTGACTCATTTGTTGTACTAACTGTTGGAGTTATAAATCCATAATTAACATCTAATGCAGATATTGCTATATCTTTGCCCATGATACCTTGATTGTTTTTATCTATTAATTGTACAGTTATATTTTGTTTCTCTGAAGGTGTTTTTACCATTATAGGAGTTGTTAAATTCGCTAATTTATAATCAAAATCTAATGCCATGGCGATAGTAAGAGTTTCTGATACACTTACACCATTTTCTGTAAAGGTAACAGTAGATTGCGTTGTTGTTAACCCTAATAAACTTTCTGGGCCAGTATATTTAAAGGTAGCTGTACCTGATACATCTGTTTTTGCAATTGCTGGAGTTATTGAACCATATTTCACATCAAGAGCTGTAATAGATATATCTTTTCCTACTATTGGGTGATTAAGTTTATTTACCAATTGAACAGTAATAGAACTCTCTTGGAGGGGAGTTGTTACCATTAGAGGAGTTGTTAGATTAACTAGTTTATAATCAAATGTACTTTCTGATTTAACTTCTATATTTTGAGTCGTACTTAATCCATTTTCTGTAAAAGTAGCAGTTAAGATAGTGCTTCCTAAACCAACCAAATTAGAAGAAGCTGTATATTCAAATGATGCTTTTCCTGATAGGTCTGTTGTTGTTACTGTTGATGATAGTGTTCCATAAGCATTATCTAATATAGACATATTTACTATTTTTGCAGCGACACCAACACCAGTTTTATCAACAAGGTATACAGTAATAAATCCTTTCTGATTTGGTTCGGATAATATTATAGGTGTAGATGCATTTGTAAGTTGATATGTAAATTCTTGAGCTCCTTCATTTATTTCAATATGTAAGGTATCACTAACTTTAGAACCATTAATATCAGTATGAGATAGCTCTAAATCATAAGTTCCATTAGTTAATGGGTCAGGTGCTAGGTAATTAAAAATTGCATATCCTGCCTCATTACTTTTTACTGTTGCAGGTGAAACTGTTCCGTATTGGCTGGGAAGAGTGGCAACTGAAACATCTTCATCTTTGGTTGGAATACCATCTTTTAATACTTGTACTCCAAAAGTTTTCTCTTCACTTATATAAGTTACTAAAAATGGGTTGGTTACATTAACTAATAAATAATCTATCTCTGTTCCTTGTTCAGGATTATCTTCACTTGACTCTTGTACATTAATTTGTAATTGTGTTCTTACATAAAACTTTTCTGTTGGAGTTGTTGTATTTTCATCTCCTGTAGCATTATCATCTCCTGTAGTATCATCATCTCCTATGTTATTGGTCGTATCAGAAACAGCACCTTCATAAAATACATCAAGAGCATATACCCCATTTACTAAAGGGTCTGCTGCAACATAATTAAATATAGCATATCCACTACCATCTGTATCAGAAGAAGCATTAGTTATCACACCAAATTCAGCAGGAAGTCTGGTAACCTTAATAGTAGCTCCAATAACAGGTATATCATGTTCAAGAAGTTGTACTTTAAACTGTTTAGCTTCTCCAGCATAATGAACATCAAACGGAACAGTAATATTAACTAATTGATAACCATTTATAGCGTCTCCACTATCTCCAATGTTTGGGTCATTAAATACTGGACCAGCTTTACTATTTGAACCACAACCACTTATAAACATAGCCACTAATAATAAAAGTGGAAATAATATTTTGAATATTTTCATTTATTAAACCTTTCTTCCTTTAGAATAGATAATTAGCACCAAACATAATTGTTCCCATTGTATCAGCTTGTTCACCATTAAATAGAGAATATCTATATGATAAATCAAAATCTATCATTGCCGTATTTAAAACAATACCCACTTGTCCACCATATACTAAATCACTTTCATCTATAAATGTAGCTTCATATCCCATATATCCAATATTAACTCCAATATATGGCTTTATATTCATTCCAGATGTTTCAGAGTTAGCTAGAAAATAATCTATCATAATTGATGCTTTTTCATAATTTTGGTCTTCATCTTCATTATCATAATAATTAAGTGCAAGAGTTGTTCTCCACTCTTCATTTTGAGCACCTAATTTTAATCCAATATCAACACCAGAACCCTCATAAAATGCATTATATGTATCTCCATCATAGATATTCATATATCTTGCACCTTTTAGTTGAGTATTTCCTACTTCTATACCTATAAATCCGATACTCCCATCAGATAGAGATTCTGCTTGAAGCATACTTGCCAATGATATAACACTCAATGTGCTTACTATAATTTTTTTCATAACTATTCACTCCTATAATTTAGCTTCTTAATATTAATCAAGAGAAGATTTGTTATATAGTATCATACTTTTATATTTTTTAATCTTAAATGATAATTATGTAGTTTTGGGAGATAAAATAGAGTTAAATGTCGTTAAAATATAATCCCAATATCAACGGGATTATATTTTGTTTTAAAATTTATAAGTAAGTTGAAAAGATATACTATTTTCTGTATGCTCAACGCTAGAAGCTCCAGTATACATATCTCCTGTTTGTGGATTTAATCCAACTATTGTATTCATTGTTGTAGTTGTTTTAGGTGCATATACATAAGCTAAATCGATAGAAAACTCTTTATCAAACTCATAAGTTCCACCAATTGTATAATGCTCCTCAGCTGTTGCAGGAAAACCTAGAAGATTAAATAAATTTAGTGCATTACCACCAGCCATTGCATAACCTCCTGCTGGAATTACTTGTGGACCACTCTGTATTTCTGATAAAGGATTTTCAGCATAATTATAACCAGCTCTTACTGCCCAATTATCTTCGCTGTATTCATATCCAAATGCATATACATCTTGGTCTTCCCAAGCAAAATCTTTGTACCCTTTTGCATCTGACCACTGAATTTGTCTATAATCAAAAGCAATTGTATGATTTTCTATTTTGTATGAAAGACCAACACCAACTTCTGCAGGTTGTTCTAAATGATTTTCCATTGGCGCAGGGAATATACCTACATCAACAAATGGCTGAGTTGCTTTTGATAATTGATTACTATAATCCATATCTATTTTAGATTTATAAACCATACCTACAATAAATCCATCTATCCCATCTTGGGTAAAATCATAAGTTGCACCTAAACTATATCCGAATACTAAATCTTGAGCTATTCCATCTCCGACATTATTACCCATAAAATCATTATATCCAATATCTAAAGCACCATATTGAAGAATAGGCGTTACAGCAAGGCTTATACTATCATATTTATAAGCAATTGGAACACCAAATTGCATAAGTTGCAGATTTGTTACCATATGCATATTTCCAGAATCCATAGGGTCTGTATGAGCATTTCTGTAATCAACACCCATACCAGCTGTTCCCCACATACCAATACCAATAAACCAATTTTCATTAATTTTACGAGCAATAGATACCTCTGGAATGACATTCATATTAGCATCACTATCATAGTATGGAGCTTGTCCAACTCTAGCACTCATCTCTGGCATAAAAACTGTTCCACCAAATGATATTTCTGTATTTGCCACTTCTGTAATTAATGCAGGGTTAACAAGTGCTGATTCTGCTCCATGACTAATTGCAATACCAGTACCACCCATACCTCTTGATTTTGCACCAACAGCAATTAAATTATCTCCATTAGTTGCATACAAAAGTGATGAGGTAACTATTGAAAGTCCAATGCCCACTGGAAGTATTCTGTTATTCATTTTATATCCTTTTTTATTAAAATAAGTATTTTTAATATTTTAATAAAATTATAATAAAACTAACTTAATACAAATTTAAAAACTAACAAGAAATATTTATAATCTATATTATTACAACAATAGTAAAATAAATACTTTTTATGTTAAAATACAATAAATTTCACTATAAAGAATATTAATGGACTTCGTCAAACTTAAACAATCTCTACTTGATAATCAAGAGGATACTATTGAAATATATAATTTATTAAAAAATGGACTGGGTGTTAAGAATATAGATCTGTTTTATTATGATAGCAGTAAAGGTATATTTTTTGATAAGATTAATACACTAATATTAAATATAAAATATTTAGATGAGAGTAGTATTTTAGGAAATGCTATTTTATCTAAAGAATCATACTATGTAGAAAATATTCAAGAGGATGAAAGATATAATAGTGCTATTGATAATCCATTTAATATCAATATAGATAAACAAATTATTATACCATTTTTCTTAAAGAGTGGACGAATCAAAGGAATTTTAAGATTATCCCAATTTCCTTTCACTTTAAGTCAAACAGATTTTAGAAATATAAATGCTTTGAGAAGTGTTTTTTTAAAGATATTAACTATAAATAATATTTATAAACAAGAAGATATTGATGCCCAAAAAACAAATCAAGAGAGATTAAAGAATTATAATAATATTTCAAAGATAAGAGATACATATGATAGTTTAATAGAGAATAAATCAAATCCAGAATTAGAAAAATTAATTAATATAGGTAGAAAAAACCTAGATGATATATACCAATATCTAAATCCAAATATTGATAATACAGAAAAAATCAATCAAGAGATAGAAAAGATTGTTAACAATAGTAATACAGGCGAAGAGAAAAAAATAAATATTTTAATAGCTGATGATATTAGAATTAATGTTCAAATTTTAAATGCTATGTTATCTAAATATAAAAATATTGGCAGTGTAAAATTTGCTTATGATGGAGTAGAGGCATTAGAAATACTAGATGCTGATAGAAGTTTAAATTCTATACATATCTTATTCTTAGACCACCACATGCCAGGAGCATTAGGAAGTGATATTGCAAAAGAACTAAAAAGTGATAAATATAAAGAGAATCATATAACTATCATATCCATAACAAATGATATGAATATACTAGAAGAGAACAAACATTTATATGACCATCATATTCCAAAGCCATTTACGCAAGATAACATTAAGAAAATAATGGACAAGCTTTAATTTTACAACCTCTGAAGCTTCTTCAAACCCTCTTTAACTAAGGTTTGTGTGTCTCCTATAACTCCGTGTATTGCGCTTTGAATATGTTCTTTTTTAAATCCTAAGCTTTCTAGTGCCATTGTGGCTTCATTTCTTGCTATTGAATTAGTGTCTTCTGCTCCATCAACAATAAAATCTGCTAGTTCTACTAATATTCTACTTGCACTTTTAGGTCCAATCCCAACAACTTGCTTTAATAGATTTACATCTTTATTAGTAACAATTTCTGAAAATATTTTTGCTGAGAATGTAGAGCATACAGCTAAAGCAACTTTTACACCAACACCATTTATTTTAATCAATGTATCAAACATCTTCTTTTCATTTTTATCTATGAATCCAAAAAGAAGTTGAGCATCTTCTCTGATAATATGAGTTGTTAATAGTTTTACTTCTTTACCTGTTATTGCATTTGATGTATTTAGAGATATAAAAACTTCATATATTAATCCATTTATATTTATATGAACAACTGTTGATTCTATTTTTTCTACTTTTCCTATAATTCCAACTATCATTATGAGAACCAATCTTGAACAGCTGATGAGAAGTAATAACTAAGTAGACCAACAACTAAACCCCATACAATACTTGCGAAAATATTAAGAATAATAAATTTTCTAAAATCGTATTTGCTTAAACCCATAATAATTGGAACTAGAGTTTTTATACCATATAAATATTTTTGTAAAAATACAACAGCCCAACCATACTTACGCATTAAAAGAATTGTTCTAGCATGTATTCTTCCTTTAAATTTATCCAAGTAACTTTTCACATCTTTCTTATTGTTTTGTCCCATATAAAAAAGAACAGTATCTCCAATGAAGTTAAAGATAATAGCTATAGCTATAGCTAATCCTATGTCCATTTTTCCCATTGATGCTAGAATTCCTGCACCTGCAAGTGCTAACATTCCACCACCGAAAGAGTAGAAGGCTATGATTAGATAACCCCAACTAGCTAATAAATCAAATATATTTTCCATTTTAAACCTTAATTTTATTGCGAATATTAACCAAAAAATGCTAAAATAGTTAGTATACTTCTTAAAAAGAGAAGGTTATAAATGAAAATTTTGGTATCAGCACTTGAACCATCATCTAATCTACATTTAAAAGAGATTATGAAATATAAAAATAATATAGAATTGGTTGGTATATTTGATAAAAGTTTAGGAACTCCAAATTATGATATTTCTCAAATGGCAATTATGGGCTTTATTGATGCTATAAAAAAGATAAGATGGTTTTTAAACTTGGCAAATGAGATGGTTAAGTTGGCTAAAGATGTTGATAAAGTTCTTCTAATGGATAGTTCAGGGTTTAATCTTCCATTGGCAAAAAAAATAAAAAAAGTTTATCCAGAAAAAGAAATTATATATTATATTCTTCCTCAAGTATGGGCTAGTAGAGTTAAGAGAGTTAAAAAGTTAGAAAAATATTGTGATAAATTATTAGGAATATTACCATTTGAAGAAAAATTCTATAATTCTAAATATCATTATGTAGGACATCCTCTATTAGATGAAATAGATTTTGAAAATATAAATAGAGAGAATTCAAATTCAATAGCATATTTAGCA
>JAMOSL010000145.1 GCA_027063105.1 Campylobacteraceae bacterium | reverse complement strand
TAGAAGTTAGTAGAAGCTCTTTAAAAGACTATATCATATCAAGAGGTATAAAAGAGATGATAAGTAGCTCATTTGTAGAAATTTCACCGTTAACAGATAAAAAAAGTATGGACAATAAAATTTTGATTTGTCCATTTATAAATAAGAATTAAAATAAAATCAGGAGAAGATAAATGCAAGATAATAGTAGTGTAGAGAATACACCGAAAAAGAAAAATCAAACTAAAGAGTACCTAAAAAATTGGGTTCCATATAGAATAAAAAGATATTGGGTATATGCTGTTGTAACTGCTGTCTCCCTAATAATGCCATGGATTACAATTGGTGGAAACCATCTATTTTTACTTAGTTTTGACCAGAAAAAACTTCATTTAGCTGGAGTTGCATTTGATATGCAAGAACTTTATCTAATGCCATTTTTATTAATGTTACTATTTTTAGGAATTTTTGCTATTACCTCAGTTGGTGGTAGAGCATGGTGTGGTTGGGCATGTCCTCAAACAATTTTTAGAGTTATATATAGAGATGGAATTGAAACTAAACTATTAGGTTTACACAAAAGAATTAAAAATAAACAGCAAAAACCTGATATGAGTAAAAAAGAGAATATTACTAAAAAAATTATTGCTATCTTTTTATGGAGCATTTTAGCTCTAATTGCTGCTGCTGATTTTCTATGGTTCTTTGTTCCTCCTGAAGATTTCTTTGCATATTTATCTAATCCTACTGAACATATGATGTTAATTGGTATACTTCTTAGTCTTGCAGGGTTCATTGTTATTGATGTTGTCTTTATAAAAGAAGATTTTTGTGTTTACATTTGTCCTTATAGTCGTGTACAATCTGTTTTATATGATGATGATACAGTTATGGCAGTATATGACCCAATTAGAGGTGGTAATATATATGAAGGTAAAGGGTACGATAGAGAGAAAAAATATGATAAAACAAAGGAATTAGTAGCTGATAATCCAACTGCAGAATGTACTACCTGTGAAAGTTGTGTAACTGTATGTCCTACTCATATTGATATTAGGAAAGGTCTTCAACTTGAGTGTATTAATTGTTTAGAGTGTGTTGATGCTTGTACTAGTGTTATGGGTGCTTTAGGTAAACCTAGTCTAGTTAGATGGTCAAGTGAGAAAGAGGCAGTAAGACATGAAGGAAAAACTAATTTCTTTAGACCAAAAGTTATAGCTTATGCTACTGTACTTATATTAGTATTAATATCTCTATTTGTTATGGGAAGTAAAAAAGAAAATATGTTACTGAATGTTAATAAAACAACTAGATTGTATAAAATATTAGATAATGGTGTTGTTGAAAATGATTATCTCTTCTTATTTACTAATACAGATAGCAAAGAACATAAATATTTCTTTGAGATAGTTGACAATGATGATATTAAAATAATGAGACCTAAGAAGTCATTTAAATTAGGTGCTGGTAAGAAAAAGAAAAAAGTTGTTGTGATGCAGACAAGTAAAGAGTTAGCAAATAATACAAGAAAAGATATTCCGATTCCAATAACAATTAGAGCTTATGCAGAAGATGATAAAGAGTTGATAACAGTACTTAGAAAAACAGTATTTGTATATCCTAGAATTGATTTAGTAAAAAAGTAGAAAGTAGTTAAAATGAAAACAAAAGTATTAGTATTAGGTGGTGGATTTGCAGGTGTAGAATCGGCTATTTTTTTAAAAAAGAATGATATGGATGTAACTTTGGTTAGCGATAGAGATTATTTCTATATATATCCAACTTCTATATGGATACCAACTGGTGGAGAAACACGGGAAAGTGTCAGTGTACCATTAGATAAATTAGCTAGAGCAAATGGATTTAAAGTTATTGTTGATGCTGTAACAAAATTTGAAGCTAAAGATAAAAAGGTTACTCTTAAAAGTGGAAGAATTTTAGAAGACTATGATTATATTGTCGTAGCTCTTGGTCAAGATAAAATAGAGATGAAGGGCATGGAAAACACTCTATCTATTTGTGGTAAACCCGAAGAGGCAACAGAACTTCACACAAGAATAGAATCTTTAATTGAAAAAGGTTCAGGAACTATTGCAATGGGATTCGGAGGAAATCCAAAAGATAGCTCTGCTGTTAGAGGTGGACCTGCCTTTGAAGTTCTATTTAATGTTCATAATATGTTAAAGTCAAAAGGGATAAGAGATAAATTTGAACTAGTATTCTTTGCTCCAATGGAAAAACCAGGGCTGAAAATGGGTGAAAAAGCTTTAGTTATGATGGATAAAATGTTCAAAATGACAAATATAAGCCAAAAAGTTGGAAGCAAGATTACAAGCTTTGATAATGATGGAATTAACTTTGCTGATGGAGAAAAGATAAAATCTGATTTAACTATGTTTATATCTGCAGGAACTGGACATCATATATTAAAAGATTCTGAACTTCCATTAAGTGATGCTGGATTTGTTGTAACAGATGAGTTTAATCAAATAGATGGATTTGAGAATATTTATGCTATTGGAGATAGTGCATCTTTATTAGGTCCTGATTGGAGAGCTAAGCAGGGTCATGTAGCAGAAGTTATGGCAAAGAATATCGCTTATAATATATTCAATCACTCTCAAAAGATAAATTCTAAAGAGAGTTACATCGAACACCTAAATATTTTATGCGTAATGGATACAGGAAATGGTGCAGCTTTTGTGTACAGAGATAATAAAGGTGGTAAAATGATACCTATGCCAATTATTGGTCACTGGATGAAAAAAGGTTGGGGTTGGTATTGTAAAAATTCTAAACTTGGTAAGATTCCTAGGCTATTAGGACTATAAAGTAGCTATTTTATAGAAAAATTCTATGCTTGTATCAAATTTCTAGCCTTTTTGATACTTTTGTGTTACAATTGCAAAAATTACAAAACAAGTAGATTTAAAAATGAAAAACTTAATTATTGTAGAATCACCAGCTAAAGCTAAAACAATTGGTAACTTTCTAGGAAAAGACTATAAGGTTGTTGCATCAAAAGGGCATATCAGAGACTTACCAAAGAGTAGTTTTGGCATTACTATAGATGACGATGGTCTTTTTGTACCTAAATATTCAATCTCTAGAGATGTAAATCCTATTGTTAAAGAACTCCGTAAATTATCTAAAGAAGCAGAGACAATATATATAGCAACAGATGAAGACAGAGAGGGAGAAGCTATTGGATACCATATTGCTATGGCAATTAAAAAAGACCCTACAAAACTCCCAAGAATAGTATTTCATGAAATTACTGAAAATGCAATAAATAAAGCATTAGAAAGTCCTAGAAATATTGATATGAATAGTGTTAATGCTCAACAAGCAAGACGGTTATTAGATAGAATGGTAGGATATAAACTATCCCCTCTTCTAGCAAGTAAAATACAAAAAGGGCTGTCTGCTGGTAGAGTTCAAAGTTCATCTTTAAAGATTGTAGTTGATAGAGAACGAGAGATAAAAGCATTTAAACCTATTGAATATTGGTCTATTGATGGAATATTTCAAAGAGATATAGAGGCTAGTATTTATCTATTTGGTGAAACCAAAATAGAAAAACTTACTGTTGGCAATGAAACTATGGCAAAAGAGATTGTAATCTCTGCTAAAGGTGATAAGTTTAAAGTTAAATCTATAGAAACTACAAAAAGAAAAACTAAAACATCTCCTCCATTTATGACATCAACTCTACAACAAAGTGCATCTACACAATTAGGTTTCTCTCCTAAAAAAACAATGATGATAGCCCAAAAACTTTACGAAGGTGTTAAAACAGATGGTGGAGTAATGGGTGTTATTACATATATGCGTACAGATAGTTTAAATATAGCGTCAGAAGCTCTCAAATCAGTTAGAGGATATATTAATACTAATTATGGAGACAAGTATCTTCCATCTAAACCTAAAAACTATGTTACAAAAGCTAAAACAGCTCAAGAGGCTCACGAAGCTATTCGTCCTACAATAATAGAATTTACTCCTAAAATCGCATCAGATTATCTAACAGGTGATGAATTAAAACTATATAAATTAATATATAATCGTTTTGTAACTTCTCAAATGGTTGATGCAGAATTTGAGCTTCAAGCTATTCTATTTGAAGGTCAAAAAACAACATTTAAAGCAAATGGTAGAAGATTGATATTTGATGGATTTTATAAAGTAACAGGATATGGAGAAAAAGATAAATTATTACCTCAATTAAAAGAAAATCAAGATATATCTTTAGATGATATTACCTCAAAACAACACTTTACAGAACCACCTCCTAGATACAATGAAGCTAGTTTAATTAAAAAATTAGAATCTTTAGGAATTGGTCGACCTAGTACATATGCACCAACTGTTACAATTTTACAAACTAGAAAATATATAACACTTGAGAAGAAAAGAATAGAACCTACAGAAATAGCATTTACTGTTATTGATATGCTAGAGAAATATTTTGCAGATATTGTAGATAGTAGTTTTACATCAAATATGGAAGAGAGATTAGATAAAGTTGATGAGGGTGAAGAGGACTGGCAAAAAGTATTAAAAGATTTTTATGACCCATTTATACAAAAAATAATTGATGGTAAAGAGAAAATTAAAAGTCTTAAAGTTGCTATTCCAACAGGTGAAGATTGCCCAGAATGTGGAAGTGAGCTTCTTTTGAGAAAAGGGAGATTTGGTGAATTTATCGCTTGTAGTAACTTCCCTAAGTGTAAATATACAAAAAATACAGATGGAACAGAACCAGAGAAGCCTGAAGCAACGGATGAAATTTGTGATAAATGCCAATCCCCAATGGTTATTAAAAAGTCAAAAAGAGGGAAATTTCTAGCTTGTTCTGCCTATCCAAAATGTAAAAATGCAAAATCACTAACTCCTCCTAGAGAACTTAAAATAGCTTGTCCAGAATGTAAAGGGAAGTTATTAGAGAAAGAAGGGAAAAGAGGGAATTTTTTTGGCTGTATCAATTATCCAAAATGTAAATTTATAGTTAATTTTGAACCTGTCAATAAGAAATGTCCAGAATGTAGTTATCGAATGGGTAAAAAAACACTAAGAGGTAAAGATGTTTTTGAATGCTTTAAATGCAAACATAAAATTGATGCCTAATTATAAGAGTATGAAAATACTCCTATAGTGCTTTATGTTCAATCATACTACAATGATTTTGAACAACTATCATACCAGCCTCTTTAGCTTTTTCAGAGGCTTCATTATTTACTAAACCTAATTGACCCCAGAATACTTTAACATCCCCTCTTTGAATAGAAGCATCAGCTATAGCATTAAATACTGCTGGTTTTCTAAATATATTTACCATATCAACTCTATCAGGAATTTCAGATAAAGAGCGATATACCTTTTCATCTAATATAATATCTTCCTTTGGATATACAGGAATAATCTTAAATCCTACACTTTGAAGATATTTTGCAACTCTATGACTTGCTTTTGTCTCATCAGGAGATAATCCTACTACAGCTATTGTCTTTACTATATTAAAAATCTCTCTTATCTCATCTTGATTACTATTAATAGTTGGAAATTCACACTCCATTCTAACCCCTTTATAATATATGTTATAATTTCATCTATTTTAACAAGGAAAAACTAATGCTAGACTTAAATAAAATTCAAGATGCCTATAAAAGAATTAAAAAAGTGGTTCAAAAAACACCATTTAGTAATGCCCCAATATTAAGCGAAATAAGTGGATATGATGTATATCTAAAAAAAGAGAACCTACAAAGAACAGGTGCTTTTAAATTAAGAGGTGCTTTTAATTCTATTGCATCAATGGTTGAAAGTGGAAAATCTAAAGGAGTTGTAGGTGCAAGTGCAGGTAATCATGCTCAAGGAGTTGCATTCTCTGCTAAACACTTTGGAATAGATGCGACTATTATTATGCCAGAATCTACACCTTTAACTAAAATAGAAGGTGTAAAAGGATTTGGAGCAAAAGTTATATTAAAAGGTAATAATTATGATGAGGCTTACTCTTATGCTACAAAATATGCAAAAGAGAGGTCTTTATCCTTCGTACATCCATTTACCGATATAGATGTAATGGCAGGGCAAGGAACAGTAGCTATTGA
>JAMOSL010000144.1 GCA_027063105.1 Campylobacteraceae bacterium | reverse complement strand
TGAATATTCAATTATAGGAGTTAATTATGCAAATTAAATTTTATAATATTTCTTAAAATATTACTAAAAACCTTCAAAAATCCCAAAAACTAAAAAAAATTAGTATTTTTCACTTTTTTTCTAAAAATTTCTAAAAAAATGCAATTTCATTCGTATAAGTATATAGTGACTATTTTTATAGTATAGTATGGGAAAGAGATGTTTAAAGTAAGAGTAAAAACTGGAAAAATTACTAGTTGGTTATTTAGTAAATAATAAATTTAAATTAAAGATTTTCGTTGAAGAAGATTTATATTATTAAAAATAACAATATATATAAGGATTAAATATGGGTTTATGGAATGAAGTAGAAGAAGATAATTTAAAAGAAAATGAAAAGCTAAATTTATCTCAAGAAACAACAAGAGATTTTATAATTAATGATTTAATAGATTATAGTCTTACAAATGATGTGAGAAATGAACTTTTTGAAAAATTATCTATTAAAATTCAAGATATTTCAATAGAAGAGAAAGAAAAAGTATTAGAAATTTTTACTAAGAATTCTAAGTTATTAGATTCTAGTAATAGCTATCTTAATAATCCTATTAAAGGTATGAGATTAATATCTAGTATTATCAAGAAAAATTTATCAAAAGATAAAACAAAATTAGAGGTAAAATTTGATGAATTTAATAGTTTTTTGAAAAATGATTTTATAGATTTTAGCAATCAAATCTCTATTCCTAATGAAGCTGAACTATATAATAAATTAACTAATATTAGAGATGAATTATCTGAAGATATAAAATTTTCAGAACTTGTAAATAAGACTCATATTGGAGTAGGTGGTAGTTTTAGTGCTGGAAAATCATCATTTCTGAATTCTATTTTAGGTAGAGGTATTAAGGCAGATGATATATTGCCTATTGATTCTATACCAACAACATCAATTCCTACATATATTGTTAAAAAAGATAAAAATTTTAATTTATCTACAGATGATATTAATATATATACATTTAATCAAGATGGAAATCGTTCTAAAATTGATAAAGAATCACTATTAGCTATATCCCATGAATTTAATAAAATTTATGATTTTGGTTTGACCTCTATTATAAATAAAATAGTAGTAGATGTAGATACAATGTCTTATAAAAATATAGCATTTTTGGATACTCCTGGATATTCAAAAGCTGATGGTGAAGATAATATAGACCAAAATATTGCTCAAAAACATTTAATAAATGCAGACTCTTTAATATGGTTAATTGATGCTGATAATGGAATTATTAGAGATGGTGATATTCAATTTATCAAGAGTCTTGATTTCAAAGGAGATATTTTATTTATTTTAAATAAAGCAGATAAAAAACCAAAGCAAGATATTATAAATATATTAGAAGCTATACGAGAAACTCTTGTAAAGTATAATATAGATTATAAAGATATTGTAGCTTACTCTTCTCATGATAGAGAGGAGTATTTTTCTGATAATAAGATAAACAATTTTTTGGATAATAAAAATATAGTTAAAATAATAGATTTCAAAGAAAAAACTTTAAGTATATTAAAAGAATATAGTCAATATATTCAAGATACGAAAAATAAAAGCTCTACTTTATTGAAATTATTTAATGAGTTAGATTTATATGGTAATGATATAGTATCTAGTCTAAGTGATTTTGATAAGACTTTAAATAGTATTAAAGATGATAGGAATCAAAACAAAAAAGATATTAAAGCTTATGATAAAATCAATAATAGTTTATCTGAGATATTAAGTAGTATGGATAAACTATTTAATCAACAAATAGATGCTAATAGTTTATATCAAAATGGTAGAAAATATTTTAATTCAGAAGAATTTGAACAAGCTCTGAAAAATTTTAAACAAGCCCTCGAGCTAGACCCTAAAAAGTCATTATATTATTTTGATATAGGAAATACATATTTTAATATGCAAAAATACAATGAAGCTATTGATAATTTCAATAAATCTATTGAATTAGATGATAGTGATGCTATGAAATATTATATAATAGGGTTAGCATATTATAATTTAGATAAAATCAAAAAAGCGATTAAAAATCTTGGGATGGCTATTGAATTAGAACCATCTAATCAAGATTATATAGATACAAAAATAGAATTGGAGAAACTATTTAATCAACAACTAGATGCTAATAGTTTATATCAAAATGGTAGAAAACATTTTAATAGTGAAGAGTTTAGTGAAGCTTTAAAGAATTTTGAAAAAGCTATTGAATTGGATGATAGTGATGCTGAGAAATATTATATGTTAGGAAAGACATATGCTAATATGGAAGAATACAATAAAGCTATTGATAATTTTAATATAGCTATTGAATTGGATGATAGTGATGCTGAGAAATATTATATATTAGGATTAGCATATGCTTATATAGAAGAATATAATAAAGCTATAAAAAACCTTGAAATTGCAATTGAAATAGAACCATCTAATCAAGATTATATAGATACAAAAATAGAATTGGAGAAATTAATATGAATAAAATAGAAGATATAAAGCAACAATTTAATAAAATAAATAGTTTTATAGATAAAAATGATAAAAATTTATTTAAAGCTATAAGTGATAATATATTTGATTTAACTGGTGATAAGTTTAGTGAAAAGATAGATAGTGTAGTATCAAAAGATGGTGTACTTAGGATTGGGATTGTAGGACAGGTTAAAGCTGGAAAATCATCTTTTATAAATGCTCTTCTTTTTGAGGGTAAAGATATTTTGCCAAAAGCTTCTACTCCAATGACAGCTGCATTGACTGTAATTAAATATAGTGAAAATATATCAGCAGAGGTAGAGTTTTATTCTAAAGCTGATTGGGATATTGTAGAGAGAAAAGTAGGTGATTATGAGAAAGCGTATAAAAAGGTAGAAGAAGAGCTAAAAAAAGATAAAAATCTTATTCAAAAAGCTTTAATTACATCTACTGAGATAGAACAAGAGACAAAAAAAAGAGTAGGAAACTCTATATATTCATCTTATGAAGTCTATATGATGGCAAAAGAAAGTGGATTAGATATAAAGGCTCATATTGGTACAACTAAAACAATTTCTAAGAATATATCATCTATAAATGAACTTGTTGGACAACTACAAGATTATGTAGGTGTTAATGGAAAATATACACCAATTACAAGAAATACAAATTTATATCTTAATATTCCTACATTAAAAGGTATAGAACTTATTGATACTCCAGGGACAAATGACCCTATTATATCAAGAGGACAAACTACAAAAGATTTTTTATCAAGATGTGATAGTGTATTCTTATTAAGCTCTTCTGGACAATTTATGGGTAAAGAGGATGCAGAGTTTTTGGTAAAGACACTACCATCAGAAGGAATTAGTAATATTATATTATTGGGAAGTAAGTTTGATTCTGTATTAATTGATGAATTTAAAAAATACAAAGGAAATATTGGATTAGCTATTAAAGATTTATACACTAAGTTATCTCGCCAAGCAGATGATTCATTAAATAAAATCATAGCTAGTAATCCTAATAAACCTATTATGCAAAAAATAAGAAATAAAAAAGTAAAGTTTATATCTGGTATTTCATATAATATTGCTAAAAAGAATAAAACCAACCTAGATGCAATGGAAACCCTTGCACTTAAAAATCTTGAAAAGAAATATGATTTAAAATTTAGTAATGAAATTTTATTTGATTTAGCGAATATAGATGTCATTAGAGACAAAGATTTAGAAGATATAAAAAGTGATAAAGATAAAATATTATCTGATAAACTAGATGATTTTATAATTGGTCAAAAAGAGCAAGTATCAAAGGGGTTATTAGGACTTAAGGTTGATATTCAAAAGAGATTAGATGAATTAGAATCATCTGATATAGAAGACCTTACCAAAGAAGCTCAAATATTAGAAAAAGGTTTTGAAGAGGCTCAAGATAGGATAAAGCAGATATTTAAGGATTTTATTCTCGATGTTAAAGAGACAATAAATAGATTGATTAGCGAAATAGATAATTCAAGAGCTGATTATACAGGTGTGCAACGAAGTACAGATAGTAGAGAGAGATATAGTCATACGAGTGGAATGTTATGGTGGAAAGAAAAACATTCTAAAACTGTTTATTATGATGTAGCAAATGTAGGTGAAGCCGTAGATAAAGCTGTTAAATTTATTAGAGAAACTAATAATGCAATTGCTAATAGTTGGGATAAGATGATAAATCTTGAGGATATTGAAGAGAAACTTATAAAAGAGGCTGCTAAAAGCTTTGATTTGAGTGATACAAGCTTCAATAAAAGTAAAATTATTAATCCTGTAAAAAATGCTTTACGGGCTATTAAGATTAAACCTTTTAGATTAAAAGATAAAGAGTATATAGAACAAATTACTACTCATTTTGGTAGTAGTAGAGTTGTGGGTAATGAAATTACTGAATTAGAGAGCGAACTAAGAAATATTTTATACAGTATTACTAATAAAATAGAAGAAACATTAGAGAGTAAAATAGAAGAAATATCTAGTTTATTAGAAGAGAAAAAGGATAGCTTTGTAGATAATATTAAAAAAGACTCTAATGAAACTATATCTAAATTAAAAGATGATTTAGAAAATAAAGAGGCTTCAAGAGATAGGGATATTAAGTTGATTGAAGAGATTAATATATTGCAAAGAGAAATATAAAATGAGTATCAAAGAGAGGCTTAATCAAGAGATAAGAGAGATAAAAAATATTATTGAGAGTAGTGAGTTGATAAATAACTCTAATATCTCTATTTTTGAAAATATATCAAAAGATATTAATAATTTTAAATTATATATTCCTCTTATTGGAGGCTTTAACGCAGGTAAAAGTTCTATTTTAAATATTATTTTAGGTGAAGAAGAGCTATTAGCTACAGATATTATACCACAAACAGCAATTGCCACAGAGATTATATATGATACAAATGAGAGAGTAGAGGCTTGTAATTTTGATAATGATAGTATTGAAAGATTTGATAACTTAGAAGATATTAAACCTAATGATATTGAGAGATATGGGTATTTAAAGGTATATAAGGATATAGAATTTCTAAAAAATAATTCTGATATAATCTTTGTAGATATGCCTGGATTAGACTCTAATATAGATAGACATAATAAACAAATTTTAAACTATACTCAAAAAGATGGTATAGGTTTTATAGCTGTTATTGATATTGATGATGGAGGGATAAAAAATAGTACTCTAAGTTTTATAGATGAGATAAATAGTTATAACTTAGATTTTTTTATCATTATAAATAAAATAGATAAAAAAATTCCATCAGAAATCAAAGAGATAGAAGATAGCATATCAAATCAATTATCAAAGTATAATAATATATTTATAGGAAAAGTCAGTACATTTGATGATGATATGGATGATTTTAAGAATATATTAACTCAAATAGATAAAAATAAATATATTAAAGCTATCTTTATTGATAAAGTTTTATTAAATCTAAATACTATTAGACAAGATTTAATGGTAAGAAAATCTGCTATTGAAATGGATACAGATAAAATTGATAAAAAAATAGAAGAGTTTCAAAATGGGATATATAAGCTTGATAAAATCATAAGAAAAGAGAAAAGAGCAATTGAGAATAAATTTTCTACAAATACTATAAATAATATACTAAATGATGTTCATCAAGCACTCAATATAAATATTGATAGACTACTAAACTCTAGTGAAACATCACAAGAGAGTTTTAAAAGCACAATAAACGAAATAATAAGACCTATTATTATTCAATCTATCAATGCAAATATCCAACAAGAATTTGATATTACATTAAAAAGATTAGAAGATTTAAGCAGTGATATATTTGACGATATATCAAGTTTTATTAATAAAAGTGATATGGCTATAGAAGTTATATCAACTACGATAAAAGCATCTTCTATTCTACTAAAAATTCCTGCATTAGCAAGTTTACTTGGATTTTTAAGTAGTAAATTAAAGCCAATATTAGATGTTGTATCTACTCTTGTAAGTATTGCTAGTATGTTTATGGGTAAATCCAAAGAACAACAAGAGAAAGAAGCCTATCAACAAAAAATAAATAATATTAAAAACAATATTATTCCTAAAATAGTTATGGAACTTAGACCAACACTTAATGAAGCTTTATCAAAAATACAAAAGGAATTTTTTAAAGAACTTGAAAACTCTATAAATAAACAAAAAAATGACTTGATAGCCTCATTAAATATGGCAAAAGAGGAAAAAGAGAAATATAAAGATGATATTAAATCTCAAGTTGAAAATTTTGAATATCTTATTGAAAAATTTTATGATTTTTATAATAAAATTGAAAGGATAAAATAATATTTTATAATGAGTAGGCTTATTGAAATTAATAGTATGTATGGTAAAACTAAAGTTGATTTCACTTTAGTTTTGATACAATAATATATAAATCAATCATTGGAGTTTAATATGGTAGTATTAAGAGAAGAACAATTATTTGAAGAGATTGATATTTTACCTATAAATTTAAGAACTCTAGTTCCATCCTCTCATAGACTATGAAAGAACTAGAGGCGTAATGAGTTAAAATCATAAATGAAATATTTATTTCATCCAAAAGCTGAATTAGTTATTATACCAAAATACCAACAATCTCATCCATATCTTGAATAGAAATATATTCAAGGTTTTGAGTAATCATCTTGCTATCTCTATCTAAGACTACAAAACACCAAGTAAATCTAATAGTAACTGCACCATAGATATACTTAGTTTTTCTTTTTATGCTGAATGGTTACCCTTTTTTTAATTTTAAACTATCTATTTTGAAGCATAATCAGCAATTAAACAACCCATCTCTGTTGTTGCACAAACTTCTTTAGCATC
>JAMOSL010000143.1 GCA_027063105.1 Campylobacteraceae bacterium | reverse complement strand
TCGAGTGGACTCTTTTTGAGTATTATACTCTACGATAGCTTTGCCATCTTCTTGGTTGAATATAGAAGTAGCTATCAATCCATCTTGTAGTTCACTCTTTAGCTCTTTTATCTTTTCTAATAATAGTTCTCTATCCATTTGTATATCCTTTGTTGATAACTTCTGTCATTATAATCAATTTACTCTTAGATGTAAATTTTATTAACAATATATTTTTTTTTGATATAATACTTTAGATATAAAAATAATAGAAGAGTGGTATAAATATGAGAACATTAGAAGATTATCATAACTATTTTCAACAGATAGATGGGGTGAATGCTCTATATCTTATACATATTAATACCAAAAAAATACATAAGAGAGTCATCAACTCAAATCATGATAAGGCATCTGCTATAGAGTCCATGCAGAGCCTCTCTAACTATATCAAGAGAGATGAGTTTGAGATGATATATATAGAGTCAAAAGAGAATATATTTTTCAAAAATCTCTCTTCGGATAATTCAGATAATATTGTACTTGTAATCTTTACAGATAAGAATTTAGTTTTAGGAAGTATCTTTAGTACTCTTAAAAAATTGTAAACCCAACTAATGAGGAGTCACTCTCTAGCCCTCAACTCTCTCTCAAAGCCCCATACTTTACGATGCTCTGTGATGACTCTCTTTTCGATAGTCTCTATGAGCATTGACTCTTTGTCCTCTAGCATCATATCTACCTCACCTTCGGGGTTGATTAGCATACTATCGCCATAAAATTTCCAATTAGTATCACCATCTTGATACTCCCCTATACGGTTAGCACGAAGTATATAACACCCATGCAAAAATGCCTTTGTCTTGATAATCTCTCTCCATCTATTATGAGAGCCAAAGGTAGATGATGTAGGTAGCAGTACAAGGTCAGCTTTTTTGGCTATGACAGCCCAAAATGAAAACACACCCCTGCCGTTCAATCTCCACTTTTATAATATAATTCCTAAAACTAAAGGAAAAATATCATGCCAACAAGACCAAGAATAGATATAGCAGAAGTCTAGGGGTCAGGTCAGGTGATGCTAATGCAGTTACCTGATTTAACTCCCAAATACACCTACCATTCAAAGTTAAATTTTAGATAAAATTACTTAACATACCATAAATTAAGCTATAATTACCCTAAAATTTATCATTCTAACAAAGGAAATATCATGGCAAAATGTCCAATGTGTAACTCAAAAAAAGGTAAAAGAGTCTGTAAACTTGTAGAGAATCAAAAAGTCTGTAGTTTGTGTTGTGGGACAACTAGAGATGTAGAGTGTGTAGGCTGTGAACACTATAAATCACCTCTTGAATCAAGAAAATATACGATTGTACCAAAATACTCAACACAAGATATGGAATCAAGTATGAATCTTCAAGGGTACTCCAATGAGATAGAGAGTGCTTTATGTAAAATAGACCAAGAGCATGACTTGAAACTCAAAGATGAACTGGCTCTAAATATCTATAAACTCTTGATGGACAAATACTATTTTAAAGATAAAGAGTTTCTATTCCAATCAGAGATGGTTGAAGATGGATTTGAACTATTAGTAGATGTGATAAAGTATAATGATATAGAAGAGGAGACGCTTATCAAAGTTTTGGGTGTTCTCTATTTTATTGCCCACAGACGAACCAAAGGTGGTAGGGAGTATTTTAATGTTATTCAACACTATGTTGGTGGGGGAAGTGGTGTACAGATGTTATCTAATTATGAGCTTGAGAGATAGCATCTTGCAAAACTCTTATTGATATAAGGTTATGCTAATGCTAATAAAGTAAGAAATTTAAACAATTACAATAACTCTGCTTTACCTATTGAATAGCAGTACCACTTACACATCTTACATATAATGCATCTTCTTTAGAAAATGAGAAGAAGCCTACCCCTTGTTCTTTTTCTTTAGTGAAACCAATACCTACACCATTGCTACTATTTTTAGGGTCTTCTTCCTTTGACCAATGGTATAGATTATCTCCTATATATTTAAATCCTGTTTTAAAGGCAGGTCTATTGTTTATATCTGTTATAGAAGCTAATTCATTTAAAGAGGGAACTCTCCAATCGCTCTTACCATCTAATTCTAAATTATTACAATATGTAAAAATGGTATCTCCTGATGTATTTAGTTGTGGTTTTCTTATATTGATTGTATCATTATTATCTTGCCATACTAAACCAGTTGAAGCATCACTTATAGTTGTAGAAGCCTTACCTAAAGCACTATCAATAGCCTGAATCATCGCATCTTTTGTTGCTGAGTCAGCAGTTATTCCTTTCATTACAATTTTGGAAGATTCTATATCAGTTAATCCACCTTCTGCAAATCTTAATCCAACAGCTGTTTTATTGTCTAAGATACTCTTGTCATCATTTTGTGCTCCATTAACAATAGCTAAAATCATAATTGACTTAGAAATTTTATTACTATCTAATCGAATCTGCCAATAAGTTAATCCATCTTGGTCTGGAGAATGAGCAAATAAATTATTATAAATATTATTTATAAAATCTATATTAGAATATCCATCAGGATACAATGCTTTTGTTTCATTTTGTTCAAAAAAACTAGTTGCGATATCTTCTAACTCTAATTTTGAGTCATTTACCCAATATTTTAAACCATTAGCATCAGGAGCTCTATCGAATGTAGCTACATATAATTTAGTAACATTTTCGTTGGTTGCTAACTCTGCATATAATGTTGTAAAAAACATTAGTATTAAAATAATCTTTTTCATAATTTATTCCTTTTAAATATAATTAATATATTATATACTCATCTTCCTGAATTGCCACTCTGGAATTAGTTTTATTATCATCATAATATATTGCCATATCCATTTTGTATATAAAATACTTTTTCTTTTTTGTTGAGATTCAAATATATCCTCTGCTACATCTTTTGGAGAGGCTGTTAATTTTTCTGGTAAATCCATTCCCTCTGTCATTTTTGTAGCTACAAAACCAGGTTTAACGGTCATAACATGAACTTGAGATTCATATAATCTATTTCTTAATCCAGAAAGGTAGGCTGTTAATCCTGCTTTTGCTGAACCATACATATAATTACTTTTTCTTCCTCTTTCTCCTGCCACTGAACTAATCCCAACCATAAAACCATTCTTTCTATCTTCAAAATCATCTGCTATAATATTAAATAAACTAATAACTCCTGTATAATTTGCATTTATAATATTTAAGGTCTCTGAAAAATCTTTTTCTGCTAATTTTTGTTCTCCTAAATATCCGACTGCTGATATTACACCTAAAGGCTTCTCTTCAATATTGTTATAGAACTCTTCATGTGATGAAAAATTTGTAATATCAAGCTCAAGAAGTTTTACATTTCGTACGCCTCTTACTCTAATATCATTAGCAAAATCTTCCAATTCATTTATCTTTCTTCCTGCCAAATATATATCATATCCATTTTTAGAATATTCTCTTGCCACTGCTTTTGCAATATCACTTTTTGCTCCAACAATCAATATATAACTCATATTAAATCCCTACTCTTTTTGATTGAAATGATGAGAATTTCTCTACCATATTATTTTTTTCTCTAAACTCTCTAAATTTATCTATTTGAGGATAACCTTGTTCAAATATATCTTTTGACACTCTTACATCTTTTGTTAAATAAATTCTTCCCTTATATTTAACAACAATTTTATCAAGTATATCCAATAGGTTAAATAACCCATCTTCTATTTTAAAATCAAGAGCTAAGCTATACCCTTCTATTGGAAATGATAAATAATTCTCATTAGCTTTACCATATAGTTTTAAAACAGCTAAGAATGAACCTTTACCAGAATCTGATATAGTCTGTAAAATCTCCTCTAAACCTTTATAACTCGTCTCTTTTGGTAATATAAATTGATATTGTGTAAATCCACCATTCCCATAAATTCTATTCCAATGACCAATAGCATCTAAAGGATAAAAAAATGTATCTATTCCTACAGATTGTTTAGATATACCTTGTGGTGACTTGGCATAATATAACCAATTAAAAGCCCTTACACTCCAATTATTAAGTGCAAAAGATGGAAAGGTAAAAGGAATGGATAAACCATTTTTACTCTTATAATCTAACTTTCCATCATTTTTAAAGTCTCCAGCCATAAGTAAACATTTTCCAATATCTTTACCTTTTGCTAAACAATCAATCCATGCTACAGAATATGGAAGATAACTATACTCTTCAAATGCATCAAATGTCTCTTTTAGATTTTTTGTTTTAATAGTTGTTTGTAGAATTGTACTTGAATTTATTTTTTTTAAATATATTTTTGCATCTAATATAACACCTGTTAAACCCATACCTCCACAAGTAGCTCTAAATAATTCTATATTCTTGTCTTTAGAACAAGTTAATATATCTCCATTTTCAACCATTATGTTAAACTCTTTAATACATTCGCTAAAACAGCCCTCTATATGATGATTTTTACCATGAATATCAGATGCTATAGCACCACCAACAGTTATTAATTTAGTACCTGCCGTAATCTTTAAAAACCAACCCCTTGGAACAAAAGAGTTTAGAACATCGCTAAGCATAGCTCCTGATGCTAAATGTAATATACCATTGACCTCATCAAAGTCTATAAAATAATCATGAGATTTAACACTAACGATATTTTTACTTAATGCACTATCTCCATAACTTCGTCCATTTCCATAAGATATTAAAGAATTATTATTTTGAATAATCTCTTTTATCTCTTGATAATTTTTAAACTTGAATACTTGATTATCTTTTTTGGGATATAATCCCCAACTCATTAAACTCATTAATTATCCTTATTTATAAAAACAAACTTTTTATCTAAGAAATATTTAACTATATAACCTATACTAAGTCCAATAACTGCACCTAAATATTTTGCATTATCATTGTTAAATATAAAATCAAATCCTATCTCTGTACCCCAAAAAATGATAGTTGTAAAAACACTCATTAAAGTATATAATCCAAACTTCTTAACATCATCTTTTTTACTCTCTGTTTCATGATAAAAAATATATCTTTTATCTAAAATATATTTTGGAATTAATCCTGCAATAGTACCAACAAAGATAGCTAAATATAAAGCACCAAAATCAGAATATAAATAATGAGTTATATATTGGAATGAAATATTAAACATAGTTGATATTATTGCAAATAGTGTATATTTAATAGCTAACATCAGTATAGTATCCAGATAAAAGATAAAATCCAACATACAAGTGTAGATTGAATAAATCTATCTTTTAATATAATTTCAGATGGAGAACCACTATTTTCAAATACAAAAG
>JAMOSL010000142.1 GCA_027063105.1 Campylobacteraceae bacterium | reverse complement strand
AGTTACATGAGTTTCAGGACCGTAAACTTCAATATATAGTCCTAATCTATCAGCTGCTTCTTTAATATCTTTTAGACCTTTTTCATAATTTGGTCCACCACGACGAACATAAATTTTTAAATCTACTTCTTTCATCTTATCAGCATATACTTCAAATGCTTGAATGATACCTGTAAATGTTTTTGCAACATCAGTAAAGTTAGCAATAGCCCCACCAATAATCATAACTTTTCCACGACCTGATGGGTCTTTTTCTCTTGTCATAAGGTCAAGCAGTGTCTCAGCATAGAACTTAGTCTCACCTGTAGTTGGTCCACCACTATACTCACCATAGTTAGCGAGGTCTTCTATACCAGCCATATCTGCGATAGTATCAGCATATACCACAGAAGCACCACCACCAGCTACCATAGTCCAGATTCTAGCTTCTGGCTTAAGTAGTGTCAATTTCAATGAAGCACCAGTTTTTGCATCAGCCTCTTCAACAGCTTCAACTTCTGGAGATTTAGCTTCCATTCCAAATGCAGTAGGATACTCAACATCCCCCCACTCTTCTACCATCATAAATCCAGCAGTATCATCTAGTTTTGCAACCATATCAAGAAGTTCAATTTTAGAACCTTGCATAACAAATGGATTAATCTCAAGGTAAGCAAAATTTAATTCTCTGTATGCTTTAAAGAAACCTATACAAAATTCAGCAAAATTTGCTTTATCTTTATCAGCTACATCTTTAGGAACATTAGCTCTAATTTGCTCTGCTATTTCATCTTCTGTTGCAGTAATAGGGAATGCAACCTCAGTAACAGCTCTATCCCAATTATCTTCAATATATACTCCACCTTGAGCAGACATATATATAACATCATCATCACCAACACAAGTTGCAGATACATAATACTCTTCTTGGTCTGTATGAGGAGTAAATGGCTCAACAATAAAGTGAGTTAATTTATCAATAGATGCTTCACCTGTAGGTTTATCATTCTCATCAAATGAAAAGAAAACAGATTGATTTTCTGATGATTTCTCATCAATCCATGAAGATGCTTTTTCTAATTTTACATCACCATATTGTTCAACTTTAACAAGAACTAAATCATTCATACCTCTTTTACCAAATAACATATCTGGTTTTGCAACCAATGCTTTTTCTGCTAACCAAGTTTTACTTTTTGCTTGTTCTAATAACTCAGAACCATTTTGAACCATAGTTGTTTCATATGCATATGTAAAATCTGGAAAGTATTTATTCCAATGTTTCGCTAAGATTGACTTAGCATCGTATTCTCTAATCGCCTTTTGAGCCATTGAGTTCTCCTTTTGTTTAATGAGTTAAAGTATTCTAACATTAGGTGGATTGAAATTTACTACTAAGGTATTAAATCTAGCTGTATAAATAATTAGTTGTGTATTTTAGAAACATTTATTTAATATATAAACTTATATTTAGGGCAACTTCTTATTCCATAAAAATTAAATTGATAAACTTTGTCCCTTTTATTTATATTGTAACACTTAATATTTTTTGATTTTAGTCCTTTAGCTATTTTATAAGGACTATATAATCTAGATGCAAAGTTTTCATGATGAAATATAACTATAGAAGATATTATAATAAGTGTTCCTATTGTTATTTTAAAACCAATTTTATAATACTTTTGATATTCAGGTAACCTAACACGAACTTTTTTATTAAAGCTATCTAACATTAATACAACAGATATTACAACATATGGTGCAAAATCAGTTATAGATATTCTTTGCCGTATTGATAGAATCAGAGATAAAACTAAAGCACCAAAGGAGATATACCATAGAATATTTTTCTTTTCAAGAAGTAATATTCTATATAAGGTATAAAAGAAATATATAAATATAAAAGGTGTAAATATAGCTGAATATAATCCAAATATATCTATAAAATGCCCAGATGGTCTACCTCCAATTTCAATACCTTTTGTGATAATAATAGATATAACTAAAAAGAATCCTGATGATATGAATAATACTTTATTTTTATTTACTAATCCATATATAAAAATAGTTATAAAAAATATAACAGATGCATCATGAATTATAAACAGTAAAGCCATAACTAAAATCTCTAACCAAATAATATTTTTATCATAGGCTAATAGAAATATTAAAACTAAAGGTATTACTAAAATTGATATATTTGCTAAAACGAAAGCTGTTATCATTGCTGGTAACATTAAATATATTGCCGTGGCACTCATTCTATCTTCATCATTATTTAAATATATATTCGTCATAGAGTAATACAGATATATAGAACATATTCCTATAATAATAAAGAATATTCTTAATCCTATGAATCCACCAAATGTTTCATATCCATAGTGCATTAAAATACTGACAATTCCATTATCAGTATAAAAAATATTTGCTTCGTGTGGGCTTATAGGTGTAGTATATGCTAAATAAAAAATAATTATAATATATAATCCTATAAATGGATAGAATATTTGTTTAGGCATTTAATAATTTATTACTATAATTTTAAAAAGTTATCTAACATCTCATGACCATATTCACTCATTATTGATTCAGGATGAAATTGTACACCATATATATCTTTATCTTTTATTTTTATTGCCATTATTTCATTATCATCTTTGCTATATGCTGTTGGTAATATATTTTTTGGCAGATTGTTTTTATTTACTGTTAATGAGTGGTACCTTGTAGCTCTGAATTCTTTGGGTATCTTTTGAAATATTTCATTATCTACTTCTACTTTTACTTGTGAAGTTTTTCCATGCATCATATTTTTAGCTCTGATAACTTCTCCTCCAAATGCTTGAGCTATACTTTGATGTCCTAAACATATTCCAAAAATAGGTGTTCTATCAGCAAATTCCTTAATTACATCAAGCGTGACTCCTGCTTCATTAGGTGTCGCAGGTCCAGGAGAAAGTATAATTTTAGATGGATTTAATTCTTTTATTTCCTCTATATTCATTTCATCATTACGAATTACTTTAAGGTTTGCACCTAATTCTCTACAATATTGAACTACATTATATGTAAAACTATCATAATTATCTATCATTAAAACCATTTTTATCCTTCTTAATTACCAATCAATGGATTGAACTTTCCCACCTAATGGAAATAGTAAATTTTGATTACTTGTTAAATTTATATATCCCACAGAACTTTTATTTTGATACTGTTTTATATAAAGAATTGTACTGCCATCTACAGAAAATCTTGGAAATTGATTTACGCCATTAGATGTTAATGGACGAGTGCTAGAATCGTTTGTATGTGTTAGATATAGGTTAAATCTATTCTGACCATATCTTTTATGACTCTCTCTACTTGAGTATACAATTTTATTTTTATATGCATCAACTCCATTATTATTTCTTCCACGATATACTACTTGAGATACGGCTGAACCACTTATAGGCTTCTTGAATATATTTGGATAGCCCATTCTATTGGATACAAATGTGATAGCTCCACCGTTATTTATATATTTTGCACTAACATCAATTCCTGAGAATTTTGTAACTCTTCGCTTCCCACCACCATTTGAATTCATTTCATAAATATCAGGTTGTGCATCTGGTGCCATTGTTACTAATATTTTATTACCATTATCGTTTACATCAGAGCATACTAACATACCTTCAGAAGTTGTTATTTTAATTTTTTTTCCATTATATATATTTAATTTATATAGAGTTGGAATATTTTTAAACGATGTATAATAAAAACTTGTCTGCTCTTTATCTGCCCATTTAGGAAATAAATTGAGTCCACCTTTTATTACGGTTTTTTTAAAATTCATAGTATAATCTGCTAATATAATTATACTCTTTTTTGATGATGTATATTTAGAAAATACAACATATCTATTTATCCAATCTATGTTAGGATACTGTAAAGTATTATTGATATAACTTATAATTTTATGTGCTAAGAAAGGATATTTTGTACTAGATGATATACTATAATCTTTTTTTGTTACAACGATACCATCAGATCCTCTTACCAAAATAATATCTATCTTTAAACCATTATTCGTGGATAATTTATATTTTAGTATATATCCTTTCGATTTTAGATTCGTAGGAATTGAATGATTTAGTGTACTCTCTCTATTATGTTTTTTATCAGCAACAAAGTGTCCACTTATCTTTAAATCTGATTGCATAATAGAGAAAAATTTATTACTTATATTTGCTGATATTCCTACTGAACTATCAACTAATACTATTTTTGCCCTCTGCTCTACATCTTTTTTTATTTTAATTGTTGCATCAACGGCAAAAAGATTTATTGTCATTAAAACCATTATTATATATCTCATATTTACTCCTTAGCTATAAATTCTACTCTTGCTTCAAGTGGTCTTTTGTATTGATGTCTAGCAAAACCTACTCTCTGAAGTTGTTTTAGGTATTGTATCAGTCCACTGTTGAAGTCTTGATTATTTGATGGATTAAGAACCTTAAAAATAAAACTACCATCTTGCTCTATTTTTAACCAAACCTCAGCTTTTTCTCCTCCAAACTGGCTTAATGCAGGCCAGTAATATAGAGTTTCTTCTACCTTTGCAAAATATTTATTAATAATACCTTTATCTTTATTCTTGACATTTTTCATAGAACTTGTAACTCTTTTTATTTCATCTTTATTTGTTTGAGTTTTAGTTGGTTTTATATCTTTTATATTATTAAATAGTTTTTTCATATCAGCTTTTTTAGGTTCACTTTTTTTAACAATTTTTTTCTTCCTAATAGGTTCTTTTTTTTGTATTTTTTTAATAGGTTTCTTTTTAACAATTTTTTTCTTCTTAATTACTTTTTTCTTGATAATTTTCTTTTTTTTAACTATCTTTTTCTTATACTTTTTTTGATTTTTTGAATGTTTAATTTTAGGTTTAATTTTTTTAATAGGTTCTATATATTTTTTTGGAGCTGTGCTTAATCCAATTTCTATACTATTATCATTTTTTTTTACGAAATGAACGCTCTCTGGTTTTATTTTTTCTTTATTAAACGCACCTAGCAATAGTCCAAGAAGTAGAATATATATGCTAATAGCATAAACAGCACTAAGCTCTTTAGAAAACATATTATTTATTCTGTTATAAGAGAGACTTTAGTGAACTTAAGCTCTTTTATAATTTTAAGAAGCTCCATAACATATTTATATGGAAGATTTTCATCAGCATGAATAAAAACTGTATCATTTTGAGAAAAATTATTTGACTTTAATACAAAAAAATCTGCAAATTTGTTTAATGGATATTTCTCTTTTCCAAAGTAAACAATCTGATTTTTATCAATACGAATAGTAAGGGTTTTAATATTATCTAGTTTTTTACTATTTGAACCTTGTGGTAGTGTTATTTTTTCTTCAAAATTGATTGTAGGCGCTGTTACCATTAAAATAGCCATTAAAACTAACATAACATCAACTAAGGGAGTTATATTTAAATCTGGATTATCGTCCCAATTAAACATTATTCTTCATCATATAAAGATAATATTACATCTGATTCAGAAGATAGTAGTGAGCTTAGTTCATATGATAATCTTTTGAGTATGAGATGAAAGGAATACGCAAAAATAGCCACAGATATTCCAGCAGCAGTAGCTACTAAAGCCTCTGATATGGCAGGAGCTACAACACTTAAAGATGCACTTTTTTGGTTTCCTAGTTTAGAAAATGTCTCTAGTATTCCAATGACCGTTCCAAAAAGTCCAATAAAAGGAGAAGTTGAAGCTATTATAGATAATAGTGTTAGTCCCTTTGTTGCACTTCTTATGGCATCACTAGATGCAGCATTCATAATATCTCTATTTGGTTTTGAGACTCTAGAAATATATGTATGTATAATTGATTTTTTTGATACACTTATGGCTTTTCCCATATATAACATTTTTAAAGAATTACCTTCAATTGCTATTCTATCTTTTAGAATACCATAACGATAGAAGAAAATCCAAAATGTTATAATAAAATATCCAGAGAGCAAGAGAAGGATAAATATAGTAATTGCACTACTCTCTGAAATATAATTCAATTTATCTACTATTTATGAATATGTTCTATTCTACCCATAGCAGTAGCAATAGCAGCATCAGAAGCACCAGCACTTTTTAATAATGCTTTAGATTCTTCTAGTCTTTTAGTAATATCATTATCTCCAACAGTTAATGATATAGCTCCATCAACAATACATGATACTTTATTTTCATCAACTTTAACATAGCCAGAATTAATAGCTACATCAATATTTTCAGAATCAGCAGTCTCTATCGTAATAATACCAGCTTCGAGAAGTGATACTAGTGTAGCATGGTCTGCTAAAACACCAAATTCACCCTCACTACCTGGCAGTGTTACTTGTCTAATTTCAGCTTCATAAGTTACTCCTTCAGGAGTAACAATTTCAAGTGTAAATAGTTTCATTATTTACCCTTTTAATTTATTTATTTTTTGCTAAAATCTTTTCATTTTTAGCAATAGCCTCATCCATATTTCCAACCATATAGAATGATGCTTCGTTCATATCGTCATATTTACCATCAATAAGACCTTTAAATCCAGCGATTGTATCAGCTAATTCTACATAAACCCCAGGGCTTCCTGTAAATACTTCTGCAACATGGAATGGTTGAGATAAGAATTTTTCAACTTTTCTAGCTCTCTCAACAATTAATTTATCATCTTCTGATAATTCATCCATACCAAGAATTGCAATAATATCTTGTAGATCTTTATATTTTTGAAGAATTTGTTGGATACCTCTAGCAACATTATAATGCTCATCACCAATAATTTGTGGATCAAGCATTCTACTTGTACTATCTAGTGGATCAACAGCTGGGTATATACCTTTTTCTGCAATAGAACGATTAAGAACTGTTGTAGCATCAAGGTGAGCAAATACAGAAGCAGGAGCAGGATCAGTTAAGTCATCAGCTGGAACATATACAGCTTGAACAGAAGTAATTGAACCTTTGTTTGTTGATGTAATTCTCTCTTGTAATGCACCCATTTCTCTAGCAAGTGTAGGTTGGTAACCAACGGCTGAAGGAATTCGTCCAAGAAGAGCTGACATCTCTGAACCTGATTGAGCAAATCTAAAGATATTATCAATAAACATCAATACATCAAGACCCATCTCATCTCTAAAATATTCAGCCATTGTAAGACCAGTTAGAGCAATTCTATTTCTAGCTCCTG
>JAMOSL010000141.1 GCA_027063105.1 Campylobacteraceae bacterium | reverse complement strand
TCCATCACAATATATCTTTAAATATTTACTATCTATCTTATTATCTTTTTTATGAAAATCAGCTACTAATTGATAGTTTCTTATTATCTGCTCTTGTGCCTTAATTGCTAATTTACCTTTTAAGAATAAAAATAGATTAGTATCTTTTAATGATAACTCTTTGTTTATAATTAACTCTTGCCAATTATTTTCTAATGGATATGTAATATTTAGAATATTACATTGTGCTTTATTTAGTGTATTACTAAAAACTCCTAATTCAAGAAACTCTTTTGTAATCTTCATCTTTTATACCATTAATTCTTGCTTCAACTTCTCTTGATTTAGCTTTTTTGTTAACTTATCTTTAGCTTTATTAAAATTCTCTAAATTCATATTTAACTCTTTATTTGAAGCATTATGAATTAGTATCTTATACTCTTTTTTTGTTAATCTTATTTTTAATACACTTATTAAATACTCATCATCTTTTAATGGTCTAACTAATTTTCTAATTTTAGTATTTAACTCTTTTCTAATATTTAACATATTTCTTCCTTTGTGCTTTATGTTTTTGCAAAGTGTAATATGGTTAAGTATCCAATACCTACCATAAAAATTGTTCCGAATAGATTTAATGCCATATTACTAAATGCATGAAGATAATCTCCAGCTTCTAGTAAAAAGAAACTTTCTATCGCAAATGTTGAGTAAGTTGTTAATGCACCTAAAAAACCTGTTGTTAAAAAAGTTTTAGTATATAGTGATATGTCTGTATTTATATGAAATATCGCAAATAATATTCCCATCAATAAACTACCAATCAAATTAACTGCAAGTGTTCCAAATGGTAGAGTGTGAATAACATGTTTGTTCACAATCCCATTGATTAACATCCTTAAAGTTGCACCAATAGCTCCACCACTAGCGACTGCGATTATTGTCAGATAATTCATTATCTATAACCTTTTGCATATCTATTGTTAAATTTTCATACCAATCTTTAGGAGAATCTTTCACATTGAATGCAGGAAGATATATATATCTAACTGTTGCATTTGCTCCAATTTTAATATGTTCATTTAATAATTTTTTACTTCCTGTAATAACTACTGGCTGAACCCTCATATTAAGCTTCTTTCCAATAAATCTAGCTCCAGCCTTAAATGGTAAGAGTTCTTGCCCTTTTGCTCTTGTTCCTTCTGGAAATATTACAACAGCTCTATCTGTATTCTCTACAGTCTCTTTAATATCTTTAATTAATTTTAGTAGACCAACCTTATTATCTCTATCAATAGAAATCATATCACCATTTTTTAGTAAATATCCGAACCAAGTAGCATTAAATAATTCTTTTTTTGCTACCCATCTATGGTGCTTTCTTTGTAGAGCTTCCAGTCCTACAATATCAATAATTCCTTGATGGTTCATTAATATAAGATTGGCACTTTTATCAACTTCACCTACTTGTTCAACTTTCCCACCCATTAGAAATATAATTAATTTATTTAATCTATGCATAATTATTCCCTTATATTTTGGGAATATTGTAATTAAAGGTATCATTAAAATAGCTACAATAAAAGATATTATAAACGCTCCCCAATAGAATCTAATCTTTGCAAATATCTTCATCTTTAATCCATCCTATCACTCCGTTAGAGTACTCTATTTTATAAAATTTAGCTCTTTGATTAAGCACATCTGTTGTAAATTCTTCATTAGTTGTTGTACATGTTCTACTACCATTTGTTGGTAAAATATATAAAGCTGTTCCTTGAGATATACATATTTTCTCTTTTGGCATATAAAATGTTAATAAAATAGCCACTGATACAAACATTAAGAAAAGATAAAATAGATCTTTTTTCCACATAGTAAGTAAAAAGAAAATAATAATTAAAATACTAAATAGGTATTTTTTTAATTTATCGAAATTATCATTCTTCGGATTTAATTGTGATTGCGTAGATACTGTAGAATCTTTAATATCAATATTTGTCTCTAGAAATGTATATTGCTGTTTTATCGTATTAAAATATGTAAACTTAAGTTTTTTTTGGGTTACAGGTGTAACTGCATAAAATTCTGCAACAACTTTAGCACCTTTTCTACTTATTTGTTCTACCCCACTCTCAAGAACATCTCTTAGATGCATATTCTCTATATTTGCCTCATATGCCTCTATTGATAGCGTAACTAAATTATTACTTTTGTCATAAACAGAAGATTGAGATGTTTTTATTTTCATATCAGCAGATAAAACACCACAGAAGTCATCTCTATATTTTAAATTTTTAATAGGTATACTATGCTTTTTTAAAACAGTAACTCCATAATTATCTTTTATAACTAAAGATGGCAATATTATAGATTTATTTTCTGCTTTGAAATAGAATGTATGAAATGTATCATTTCCATTTTTAACTAATAGAGGTATTCTAAATATAGGTTGAGTTATACTTTTACTATTAAAATTAAAGTTAATTTTATTATCAGCGACAGAATCTATCTCCAGTACAGTAATAGAAAAGATTTGATTTTCATAAATTGTTTTTGGAAGATAGCTATATTTATAATCAGTTTCTCCATAAAGGCTTGAAAAAGAAAATATATTTACTAAGATTATAAATATAAAGGAGCATAATTTGCTCATTAATCCTCGAAACCTTGAAGCATCTTAATCCCATCAATAGAACCTAATATAACCTCTAATGCTCTCTCTGGATGAGGCATTAATCCAAATACATTTTTTTCTTTATTACAGATTCCAGCAATTGATGTTACAGAACCATTCACTACAACTCTATTTCCACTTGAATCACTATATCTTAATAAAATTTGATTATTAGCTTCAAGTTCTTCTAACCCTTTATCATCAATATAATAATTTCCGTCAGCATGTGCTATTGGTATATTTAATATTTCACCTTTTTTGCATTTTCTCAAAAAATTATTATCATTATTAATAACTTTTAATTTTTGATGTTTTGATATAAAATGAAGATTATTATTTCTTTTTAAAGCACCTTCTAGTAGTCCTATCTCTGTTAATATTTGGAATCCATTACATATTCCTAACACTTTTCCACCATTATTAGCATATTTAACAACAGCTTTCATAATAGGAGAAAATTGAGCAATCGAACCTGAACGAAGGTAGTCGCCATAACTAAATCCACCTGGAATAACTACTAATTGAGTATTTTTAGGAAGTCTATCCTCTTTATGCCATACTAAAGTTGTTGTATATCCAAGTCTTTCAAATGCGTATTGTGTATCGAATTCACAATTTGTTCCTGGAAATCTTAATACTGCAACTTTCATCAGACTATCTCAATGGTATAATCTTCTATAACTGTGTTTGCTAATAGTTCTTCACACATTTTTTCTACCTCTTTATAAGCTTCTTCTTTATCTCTATTACTTAACTTCATAATAATCTGCTTACCAATTCTAACATCTTCAACTTTTGAAAAATTCATAGAATCTAAAGCATGATGTGTAGCTTTACCTTGTGGATCAAGAACACCATTTTTTAAATATACATTAATTATAGCCTTCATCTATTTATCTTCTCCTAAAATTCTATTTAAAACTTCTTGGTAAGCAACTTTAAGTCCACCTAGACCTTCTCTAAATCTATCTTTATCCATTTTCTCACCACTTTCAGAGTCCCATAATCTAAAATTATCTGGACTAAGTTCATCAATAAGAATAATATTATTATTGTTGTCTCTACCAAATTCTAATTTAAAATCTACTAAAGTTAAGTTTCTTGATCCATAAAAATCTTTTAATAGACGATTAATCTTTCTTGCCATATATCTCATATACTCTAGTTCGCTCTCATCTTTAACTAACTCTAAAATCAAACAATGTTGATCATTTAATTTTGGATCACCTAATTCATCATCTTTGTAGTCAAATTCAACTAAAGTAAATGGAAGAATTTTACCATCTTCAATTCCTAAGTTACGGCTTAAACTACCAGTTGCGATATTTCTAACAATTACTTCTATTAAAATAACTTCAGCTTTTTTATGAAGCATATGATTGTCATCTATCATATCAACAAAATGGGTTGGAACACCCTTTTTATCTAAAAATTTAAATAATTGAGTTGATATTTTATTATTTAAAGCCCCTTTACCCTCTTCAGTAGATTTCTTTCCACCATTAAATGCAGTTAAATCATCTTTAAATTCTGATATATATAAATTACTATCATCTGTAGCCCAAATTTTTTTTGCTTTACCTTCGTAAACTAGTTCTTTTTTATTCATTAAATACATTTCTCCTATTTTATATCTGCTCTAATCATTAGCACTTTTAATATATCTGTAGCACTTTTTAATTGAGCATCTTTGTAAATTTGTTCTTCTGTAAGAACAGTTTTATCCTCTTTCTTCTCTACTTCTACAATTTTCTTACCATCAATCTTATTTAACTCTATCTCTAAATGTTTTTTAAGATCTTTTTCTTTAAGAATAAAACTATTATTATTATCCATAGCTACACTACCAGGATGTACAATTATATCAGGTGTTACTCCAATAGCTTGTATTGTTCTTCCACTAGGAAGATAATATCGTGCAATAGTTAATCTTAATGCTTCATCTTCTCCAACAGGCATAACAACTTGTACACTGCCTTTTCCAAATGTCTTTTCACCTACAACTATAGCTCTCTTTGTATCTTGCAAAGCACCACTAACAATTTCACTTGCACTGGCACTTCCTGCATTTACTAAAACAACCAGAGGAGTTTTTGTATCACTATCTTTTTTGTGTGCATTAAACTCTATATTCTCATCTTTGTTTCGTCCCTTTTGACTAACAATAATTCCTTTATCTATAAATATATCAACTAATCCAACAGCTTGATCAAGTAATCCTCCTGGATTATTTCTTAAATCTAATATTATACCTGTTCTATTATGTTCTTTATTTATAGCACTCTTGACATCTTCGACAACTTTTTGGTCAAATGATGTAACATGCAAATATAAAATATTATCTTCTATTTTTTTGCTATATACAGATTGTATTTTAATAATATCTCTAGTAATTTTAATCTCTAAAGGTTTTGGCTCTTTTTTTCTTATTATCGTTAAAACGGTATCTGTTTTAGGTTTACCTCGCATAAATCCAACAGCTTCATCAATAGTCATACCTAAAGTTGATTTCTCATCAATTTTTAAAATAATATCACCTGATTTAACACCAGCTCTATCAGCAGGGGTATCACTCAGTGGAGCGATGATTGTTAAAATATCATCTTTCATTCCAATACTTATACCCAATCCACCAAACTCACCAGAAGTTTGAACATTTAAATCATCAAAACTCTTTTTATCCATAAAAGATGAATGAGCATCTAAATTACTTAGTAGCCCTTTCAATGCCTTATCAACTAAGTCGCTAGTGTTTAGCTCATCTACATATTGATCATCAATAATATTTAATACTTTAGTAAATTTTATATAAGCTTCTAGTTTACTATTTCCTACTTCTAAAGAATCTTCATTTTTAGCTTGAGCTGAAGTTGAAATAATAAACCCAGCTGTAATTGTAGATAGTAATCCTAACACGATTGTTTTTTTATTTTTTTTAATCATAAGATTTTAATAGCCTTAAATTGATTTTATATTCTATAATTTTAGTTGAAAAATGCTTAAAAGTAGCAAAAACATTAATAGAAGCAATATTGGTTTTTACCTTTATCTTTTGCATAATACATAGCTTGGTCAGCTTTATATATAATATCATACTTATTATTTGCATTTTGTGGATAAAATATAATACCAATACTTATTCCAATATTTATAATTTTATCTTCTATAATATAATCTTTTTTAATTTCTCTAATTGTTGTCTCTGCTATAGTCTTAATATATTTCTTATCTATTTTATTATATAAAATAACAACAAACTCATCACCACCATATCTCACTATAATAGAATTTTCTGAAAATATCTTATTTAATCTAATAGCAACAGATTTTAATACACTATCTCCATATTTATGACCATATTTATCATTAACAACTTTAAAAAAGTCTAAGTCTAAAAATAAAAGTGAAAAATTTATGTTTTTAGTTAAAAGATTATCTAACTCTTTGTCTAGTCCAAATCTATTTAATAAGCCAGTTAAATTATCTCTCATTGCAATATCTTTTAAATATTTATTATGTTCTTTATGTATATTTATATCATAAGATAATTCTCGTAAAAGTAGTTCATTATTATTTCTATCTTGAAGTATATGCCTATGTTCTCGAATATGTTCACTTACATCATCAATAAATATTACAAAATACTCTTTAAAACTTCTAATATAAATATCTATATAATATCCTCGCTTATATATACTTTTAATTCTAAAATCTTTTTTAATGCATTTTTCAATAGCATTAAATTCATTTTCATATCCACACAATTCATAAAAATTTTCTCTAACATCATCATTTTCTTTCATCTCATCATCAATAAATCTATTAATACTTTCAGAAAAAATTTTAACACTCAAATCTTTATAAAGAATAATAAAATCTATTTTATATTTATCGGTTAGAAGTTTACATAAATCATTAAAATCTATTTTCATTTTTCCATCTCTTCTACTAATTTTTGAAAAATTTTCTCTACATTAATTCCACTCTTTGCAGATGTAAAAAATGAATCTATAACGAATGGATACAGAGATTTTATCTCATCTAAGTCTATTTTAAAGTCAGGATTTTTATCTATTTTATTAATAGCAATAATCGTAGGCAAAAATCCATTTACACTGTATAAATCATCTAAATGCATTTTTAAATTTTCTATGATATTTCCAGATACAATATCAGTTACAATAATGGCACTATTTGCACCTTTAATATAAGTTTTATTTATTCTTTTTATCTTATCTAAAGCACCTTCAATATCCCATATTAAAAGAGTTATAGGTTGGTTATTAAAATCAATACGCTTTTTTGATATTTTAACACCGATAGTACTTATATACTTATCACTAAAACTATTATCTACAAATCGTCTAATAAGAGATGTTTTTCCAACAGAAAAATTCCCCATTAAAATTACTTTTTTCTGTTTTCCCACCATCTATTCTATATTGTTCCTTAATAATAATTATTTAACTTTCTACTAATTATATCACATTACTCTAAACTCAATGCTACGACAGCTATTGCAAATCCTCCATCATGACTTATGGAGAGAGAACTTGATTTTATATGAAAAAATTTTCTTGCTCTTTCTGATAATTCAAAACTAGGT
>JAMOSL010000140.1 GCA_027063105.1 Campylobacteraceae bacterium | reverse complement strand
AATAGGTCCTATAGATATTGTTCATTGATAATATACCATGATTTATATCTTCCTTGCCAAAGATGACCTGTTCGTTTATATTTTTTATTAAAATAGATAGCATAGTTTGAGTTTAAAGGTTGGCTTGGAATTGGGGAGTTTACCAATGGCAAGAGCAGTATAAAGATGGAGAAAAACCAAATGGATTAGACCTTAAAAAGCAATTTAATGCCATTAAAAAAGAGAAGTTTCCTTTTGTTTATGAAGTCACAAAATATGCCTCACAACAGCCATTTATTCAATTACAAAAAAGCTATAATATGTTTTTTAAAAAACAAGGTGGTAGACCAAAATTTAAGAAAAAAGGGAAATCAAAAGATAGTTTTTATATCGGAGGTGACCAAATTAAAGTTATAGGTAAAAAAGTAAAAATACCTAATTTAGGGTTAGTAAAGTTAAGAGAAAATATAAGATTTGATGGAAAAATAATGAATGCTACAGTAAGTAAAATAGCTGATAAATGGTTTATATCTTTTTGTATAAAGCCATCTATGAGCTATTTTGAACCTTGTGAAAACCAAGCAAGTGTAGGAATAGACTTAGGCGTTAAATCATTGGCTACATTATCAAATGGATCGTTTGTTGATAGTCCTAAACCTCTTAAAAAATATCTTAGAAAGATAAAAAGAGTAAGTAGACAACTTTCAAAAAAAGTTCATAGTAGAAAAAAGGGAGACAGAACTCCAAAATCAAATAATTACAAAAAACACTCTATCAAATTAGCAAAAATCCATAAGAAAATTGCAGATATACGAAAAAATAGTTTGCATAAATTAACAACAGCTTTAACTGATAATTTTCAATATATATCAATAGAGAACCTAAATGTTAAAGGTATGATGGCTAATCATAAATTAGCTAAAGCTATATCAGATATGGGATTTTATGAATTTAGAAGACAATTAGAATATAAATCTAAACTCAAGAGAAATATTTTATTTGTAATAGATAGATGGTTTCCCTCTTCTAAAACTTGTTGTAATTGTGATAATATAAAAAAAGATTTAACGCTAAAAGAGAGAATTTATAAGTGTGAAAAATGTGGTATTGAACTTGATAGAGATTTTAATGCAGGTATTAATATTCACAACCAACTACCGATAGTTCATCGGAAAGTAACGCCTGTGGAGATAACGGCAATGGATTTAGGAGTTAGTCTTTTAAATTTAACCAGTATCGTTGAAGCAGGAAGTAAACATCAAAAATACTTAATTATGAGTAGGTTTGAGTAGGTTTTATGGAACGGTTTAACCCCTCTCTTCAAACACTATTCTATCATAATATTCTATTTTTGTAAACCAATATTTTGGTTATTTCTTAGTTTTTCTTAGTGAGTATACACTTATAAATTGTTTGAACATTTGCTTTAGCCATTCCTAATATATCATATGATTTTAAAATTGATAAAGTTCCATCATCAAAAATTGATAATAAATCAATATTACCTGATGATGTTTTTTCTATAAAATACATTGCTCCTGAACCTTTATTAATAAAAAGTAATTTTGTTTTTATTGTTCCAACAATTATATAAGCATCTTTTTCTACAAATTCTAAAGATAATTTTGTATTTCCTCTACCTTTTGTATTCTCTGTTTTATACTCCTGATTACCTTTTTGTGAAGTTATTGATGTATAAACATCTTGACACTCTAAAATATCTGCTGTTAATAGATTAAATAACCCACTTATTCCTAATATAAAAATAATATTTTTAATATTCACAAGTGTTGCTTCCAAAAAATATTTGGTACATTTTTCCATTTACCTTGTATATTCCAATATTTCCATATTTATATCCATATTGCCCCCAAGTACAACTTACTAAAGTTGCATATGCCTCTCCAATAGTATATGCATTTGCAGATACTGATAATATCACTGATATAATTAAACCTAAAATCATTTTCTTCATATTATCTCCTAAATTTTTAATTATGAAACTTAATAAATTCTATTATTTTCCGTAACGGATAACAATATCCTATATCAAGTTATATTTTACTTAAAATATGAATTATCTTATTCAAAATGGATAAATAAAGATGGAAATTATAGATAAAATTAATTATTTGATAAAAGAAAAAAGTTTACAAAAGAAAGACTTTGTACATAAATTACAATCTCTTGAACCAAAATTAAAGAGTACAGGTAATATTCCAAGTGAGCAGACTATTTATGGTTATCTTAATGGGAAAAGAGAACTAAAAGTAGAACTTATTCCCTATATTGCAGAAGTGCTAGAGGTTACAGAACAAGAACTTTTTAGTTTTGAACTTGAATATGCAAGTGAATATAATATACGATATTCAAAAGAAGCACGAGATATTCTAAATTTACTTCCTTATGCACCTAAAAATATGATTGAACATATTACAAATACCCTTCAAACATTTAAAGTAAATTATGATGAAGGTGTTAAAAATATATGTTAGATTATTTAAGGAATTTCTCACTACTATTCAATCTTAATTTTTAATTTAAATCTATTTTTTAGTTTGAAAATTTTTGGTTATTTGATTTTTCATATTTTTTTGATATACTGTAAGTATATATTATACGAGGAGTAACTTATGATTAAATATATAATGATAACAGCTATTATTGTTGTTAATATGAATGCTGATATTTTAGATAATGCAGTAAAATTTTGGCATGTTGATAAAACTTACAAGCAGACAAAAACATATCGTTACTGGTCAAATAAAAAATTTGTACATAAAGCTATAGATTTTTGGTATATTGATAAAACTTATAAGCAGACAAAGACTTATAATTATTGGTCAAATAAAAAAGAGTTAGTGAGTAGAAATTATGGAGATTATAAGAAATCCAATCCTTATAGAGCTATAGCAATTGAGTCGTTATTGGAAACAGCTGTAATAGCTGTAGGTCTTATTGGTATAGTTGAGCTAGGTGTACCTTATATAATCCATAACTATCAATATTATTCTACAGCTAACTTATCAAAAGTATATAAAATACCTAAATATATTAAACCTAAACAGCTACCATATAGAAATAAATTTAATACCTTTAAACAAAGTTATTGGAAAGATAGAGCAAATATGTCTATAGAATATGGTAATATCTTATCTATTCAAAATGATTTAAATATCTCTATGTAATTTTATTAGATATAGATTAATTACTTAATACAAAGAGGGGTAAAATGAAGAGATTATTACTATCTATAATTTCAATAATATACCTATCTATAAAACCTATAAATGCAGGAGTTTTAGACTCATCAAAAGCATATATAAATCAGGCTATATTTTGGAAAGATAAACATTTAGAAGATATAGATTTTGCACATGTTTATCCTAAAGTAATATATCAAAAAAGTTATTTTAGTTTTATAATAATGAGTGCTACTATTGTAGGAGCAGGTACTTTTACATATTTTACAGCAGGTGCAGGTGCTCCTGCATCTGCAATTGGTGCTAGTAGTATTGCAACTTGGGTAGGAGGTGGTGGAGCAGGTGCTTATATGTCTGGATTATCTACTATAGGTAGTTGGTTTGGAGGAAATGCAATACTTGGTGCATCAATTTTGAATGGTATATCTATTGGTACAATTGGAGGTGCTACATCAACATTTTCTTCTCTATCTCTTTTAGGAAAAGCGAGTGTTATGGCTTCTGTTACAGCTATGAGTTTAGATGGTGTAATTTTCTTCAAGAATGAAGAGACAAATAATTTAGAGTATAAAGTAAAGATGAGAATACCACAAAATTTAGGTTCTAAAGATACAAGAGTTTTGGTAGATAGATTTTATCAAATAAATGAAGATATGAGTGATGCTATAGAAGATAATGACTTTAGAAAACAGAAATCATTATTCACATTAAAAGAAAAATATAATAAAGATGCTATTAATCTTTTAAAAAAGCATATAACAAAAGAAGATAATCAAGAGGATTTACTTGTTCTTTCATTATTTGCTTGGAATAATAGTGAATATGAGTTATTTGATACAGCTCTTTTAAAAATAGATAAATCTGATTTAGATAATACATCCTTTTTAGATTATCTTAATGCTTTAAATTATTTATCAAAAGGAGATATAGATAGAAGTTTAGGATATTTAAATATTGCTATAGCAAAAAATTCTTATGCAATTGAACCTATAATACTGAAAACTACGGAAAAAAAGAACACCCATTACTCTCCAATACCAGCAAAATCAGTAATTTCCCTCCAAGCATCATCTGAAATCCCTTTATCTTCCTTAAATTGGAACACACTTTGAGCAATTAACAGTTTTTTTAGACCCTGTAAAAAGTAAAAACGGCTAACAGTACCTTTCCCATCACCTAATTGACAGATTATTTCAATAGTTGGATGTTCAATTAAAGAAGATTCTATCTCATAAAAATAGTTGCCAATAAAGAAACTCAAAGCAATAATATTTTTGATAGATTCCCAATCTCTAACTTGAAACTCTTCCCAACCTAAAACATCTTTTAAAAATTTAAAAACAGCTTCAATTTTACTACGCAATAGATAGATATAATAGATCTCTTTAGCTTGAATATAAGAGTTGACTTTGATATTTGAAATCAACAACATAGGGTTTGGAAAAATATTTTCACCATCTCTTTTTTTTAAAGTAATCCGAACTGCTGTATACCAATTCTTATTAATTTTAACTCTATCCCACTCAATAATAGATTTTGCTTGTTCATAAATTTTACCTTTTAATCTTAGCTTATCTATCAATTTACTCTCTCTATTTGCAAACTTTGAATCTATAAGTTTTACCTTTACAATATTGCCTTTTTCATTTAATTTTGTCTGATTTGAGACTCTTGTTTTTGTAGCTCTTATCACAAATTCATCTTGCAGATTTTGGTCAATATGTTCAAGATATTCATTCATATCTGCAAACCTATCATGTATATGACATAACGATATATCGGGGTTTGCTACCTTTAATATCTCACTTACTTGTTTGGATTGTCGTATAAGTGAAAGAGTCAGATTTATATGTTTATCTTCATCTACCAATGATTTAATCTCTTCTTCTCTGCTCTTATCTTCTATCTTTCCATTCTCATAATCTTTTAGCTCATCTTGCTTGATAAATCGCTTTTCTTTATTGCTAAAAACACTTATATCCATTAATGTCACATCACGCTTATTCTCATCTATTACTATTGATGCCAATGTTGAAAATCCATTAATTACTTTCTTGTTTAGATCGAGTACTTTACCAATATTCTCCATCTTCCAAGAATGTTTTTTTCTTATATCACAATGGTCTGATGGAAGATAAAGCCTCTTCTTTCCAGAGAACTTTTCTATACTATTCTCTTTTAGAGCCTCTGATATCTTCTTGTCATCTAATACTTCATTTAGTGAATTATCTAGCAATGTTTTATTCCTCTCATATTCATTTCTATCTGCACTTATTGCATATATCTTTGGTGTTTTATGCTCTATTATTTTTTTGTTAAACTCTCTGTTTTGGCTTTTGTTCTTTTATTGCTAAATAGGTTTGTTAACTTCTTGATATATTTAGGTAAGGTCATTAGTTCTCTTTTCCCTGTATTAAAGCATATTTTTTATTAGGTTTAGATTTTTCCGTAGTTTTCAGTATAATATTGTATATTAATATATTAGGAAATAGAAATTTTATTAAAAATGAATCAAAAATTATATCATTAGTTAAAAAAGCAGAAAATAATTTTGATTCTGATAAGTATTTAACAAGTTATAATTTATCAGGAGTATTCTATCGAACAGCCACATTTTACTTTAATAATAAACAATATATTAAGGCAGAAAAATATTATAAAAAGACCTATAATGAGCTTGGTTTATTACAAAAGCATTTTTTTGGAAAACAGTTAAAGCATATAGTCCAATTAGGTATAGCAAACTCTCTTTTTTCACAAAACATGCGAAATAGTGCAAATGAAATATATATTGAAATTATAAATGATATAGATAAAGAAAATAAAGAAGAGATGAAACAGATTAGAGAACAATATTTAGGAAGTAATAAATGAGAAAAATATTATTATTTTTTATAATAATTAATAGTACAATTTTTGCTAATATTATAACGGGTGGAGTATACACTAAAAGAGTGCTACAAATAGACAATATAAATTTAATTACTAAAGCAGATAAATTAAATCAAGTTACTCAAACCATGTTGATTTCTGCAACCAAGATTGAAAATATACAAACTTTAATAAAATTAGCTTTAAAGGAAAATAGAGTTAATTTTATAGAACAATTTAAATATATTAAAATCTTTAAGAATATTAAAAATGGTGATAAATTACTTCTTAGATGTCTAAAATATCCATCTTGTAATTTAGAAGAATATAGTAGTTTAATGAATAAATCTCCAATGCATATTAAAATAGCATCAAAATATCCCAATATGAGTTTAGTTGAGATAAATCATAGGATTGGTGGTATTAGCGAAAATATTATGAATAAATACTTTAAATCCATGGGATGGAGTAAAATTGAAGGAGAAATTGGAAGAAATGGTATAGATGGAATTTTTATAAAAAGAAAAGCTGGTTTGATTATTGATATTATGGTTGTAGAAAGTAAGTATAATAAAAGTACTTTAGGAAACACAAATCATGGTAGGCAAATGAGTAAGCAATGGCTTTCTAAAAAGATAGATACTTTAGAAAAAAAATACCCAAATAATAAAGAGTATAAAACTATTAATAGATATATCGAAAGTAATAATTATAAAGCAATATTATGGAATTTAAAAGTAAATAATAATAATTTAGTAATCTCAGTAAAAAAAATAAATGATAACAATGGAAAAATTTTAACCTCTAATATAAAAGGAAAAGAAAAGATGAAAATAAATTTTAATGGTAATCACAAAATTAATATAAATAATCCAAAAAATGATTTTCATAAAGATATAGTATCTTGGTATAAGATGGAGATAAATAATAATTAATTTTTTATGATAGAACTTATCCTAATACTTAAATATTCTAAGAGGATTTAACTCCTCTCTTCAAACACTATTATATTATAGTATCCTATTTCTATAAACCAAAATTTCATTAATAACTTCAGAGTATTCATCTCTAATTTTCTCTTTTGGACTGCTCTCTTTTTGTAAAATTTTATGCATCTTTTCTAAAATTTTTCTATCTTTGGAGTCTATTTTTGGTTGGTTTTGTAGGGTTGAGGTCTCCATTGATATTTTGCTTCGGTTTGCGTGGGGGCGTTTGTCGCATAAAGAGTGGTAAATTTTCACTTGTAGTTTCTATTAATAGATGATAATGATTATCCATCAAGCAATAATCATGCACAATTACTTTATAGATTTTAGATGCTTTACATAA
>JAMOSL010000139.1 GCA_027063105.1 Campylobacteraceae bacterium | reverse complement strand
TAGATCTTAATGAAAAAGCAAAAACTTTAACTCTAAGCTCTTCTAGTGATACAAAGATTGATGCTCTAAAAGATATTTTAATATCAAAATTAATAAAAAGGAATATAGCTGGAAAATCTCTTGATGAACTAAAAACAGAAGGTATATCCGGGGGAAATGTAAAAATTATGTATAGAATTGTAGATACAATAGATAAAGATGAAGCTAAGGATATTGTAAAGGCAATAAAAGCTATGAAGATAAAAGTTACTCCATCCATTCAAGGTGATGAGGTTAGAGTCAGTGGAAAAAAAATAGATGATTTACAGTCTGTTATGAAAGAAGTTAAAATGCTAGAGCTGAAAGCCCCTTTAGTATTTGGAAATTTTAAATGATTCATAGAGTAAAAAAAATTGTATATATGGGAACTCCCAATTATGCAGAGATGATACTCCAAACGCTAATAGATAGTGATGATATAGAGGTATCTTTAGTTTTAACTCAACCAGACAGAGCAGTAGGAAGAAAAAGAATCCTAACAGCTCCGTCAGTAAAAATGTTAGCACTAAAAAATAATATTAAAGTATTACAACCTGAAAAATTAAGAGATAATGGAATTTATGAAAGTATTTTAAATGAAAAACCAGATTTTATTATTGTTGCAGCATTTGGTCAAATACTACCTCAATCAATTTTAGATATAGCACCATGCATAAATCTTCATGCATCAATTTTACCAGAATATAGAGGTGCTAGTCCTGTTCAACAATCTCTATTAAATGGTGATAAATATAGTGGTGTAACAGCTATGTTAATGGAACTTGGTTTAGATAGTGGAGATATTTTAGGGTATAAATATTTTGAGATACCTAAAGATATGAAAGTAAAAGGCTTAATGCACCAACTTAGTTTGGATGCTTGTGATTTAACTATAGATATAATTAGAAATTTTAATAAAATAAAACCTATTCCTCAAATTAAAGCGATGGCTACTCATTGTAAAAAGATTTTAAAGATTGATGGAGAAATTTCATTTGATAATTCTGAGAAGTTATATAATAAATATAGAGCTTTTGAAGGATGGCCTGATATTTATACATCTAATGGATTAAAAATTATAGATATGGAACTTTTAGATAGAAATGGAAACTATACTAATGGTAAAATATTAGAAATTAATAAAAAAAGTATTATTATAGGTTGTAAAAAAGGTAAAATAAAAATAATAACTCTCCAACCAAAATCAAAGAAACCAATGGATGCTAAAGCTTATCTTTTAGGAAAGGAGCTTAAAGTTGGAGATTTACTCGTTTGATGAGTTGGAGTCTACACAAACTTATATTATTAATAAAATAAAAGATGGAACTTATTCTACACCATCAGCAGTTATTTCAAATATACAAACCAATGGTATAGGAAGTAGAGATAATTACTGGAGTGGGAAAAAAGATAATTTTTTTGTATCTATAGCTATTGATATCTCTTCTTTGCCATCTGATTTACCTATTGCGTCATCATCTATATATTTCTCTTGGATTATGAAAGATGTTTTAATCAGCTTTGGTATAGATGTATGGTTAAAGTGGCCTAATGATTTCTATTATGGCAATAATAAAGTAGGGGGGACAATAACTAAAAAAATTGATAATAAAATTATTTTTGGCATTGGTCTAAATTTAAAAGATTCAGAGAATGAATATAGTAGTTTAAATACAGATATTAAAGCAATAAATATATTAAGAACCTATATCAAAAACTTATTATTATATCCAGAATGGAAATATATATTTGTAAAATATAATATAGAGTTTGAGAAAAGTAAGAAATTCTTTGTACATATAAAAAACAATAAAACTAGCCTAAAAAATGCTAATCTATGCAAAGATGGTTCATTACTAATAGATGGGAAGAGAGTGTTTAGTTTAAGATGAGTCAAATAATTAGTATAGTAAATCAAAAAGGTGGAGTAGGAAAAACAACAACAGCTGTTAATTTATCTTCTGCTTTAGCTGAGAAAGGGAAGAAAGTTCTTTTATTAGATATGGACTCTCAATCAAATGCAACAACAAGCTTAGGGTTTAGTAAAAATGATTATGAGTTTAATATATATCATGTCCTTTTAGGAATAAAAAAATTAAAAGATATTATTTTAAAAAGTGATATAAAAGGCTTATCAATAGCACCATCAAATATTAGTCTAGTAGGTATTGAGAAAGAATTTTATAATCCAAAAAATAAAAATCCAGAATTAATTCTAAAAGAAAAATTAAAAGATATAAAACATAAATATGATTATATTATCATAGACTTACCATCTGCATTAGGATTAATTACAATTAATGGTCTAAGTACATCAGATTATGTTATTATCCCTATTCAATGCGAATTCTTTGCACTAGAAGGATTATCTCAATTACAAAATACTATAAATTTACTAAAACAGACTATAAATCCTAAACTAAAGATAAAAGGATTTTTACCAACAATGTATTCAAGACAAAATAATCTATCCAAAGAAGTATTAAATGATTTAATACACCATTATAGTGAAAAACTTTTTTATAAAAAAAATAGTAAGAACTGTATAGTAATACCAAGAAACATAAAACTTGCCGAAGCACCCAGTTTTGGTAAATCAATTATTAATTATGCTATAAATTCGAAAGGAAGCATAGCATATAAAGATTTAGCATTAGCAATAATAAAAAAAACTTAACTATTTAATCAATCTCTTACCTCTAAACTGTTAAAATATCTTCAAATTTTCAGAGGAGTTTTAATGCTTGACATAGATTTATCGTTAATGTTATTTGTATTGGCTTTATTCTTAATTCTTCTTGCAATTTTAAATCAGATGCTCTATAAACCATTATTAAAGTTTATGGATGATAGAGATAGTTCTATCGCTAAAGATTTAGAATATGCAAAAAGTTTATCAGGAAATAGTCAACAATTACATAACGAAGCTGACGGAATTTTGGATAATGCAAAGGCAGAAGCTGGAGTTATTAGAAAAAATGCAATCGACGAAGCAAAAGTACTCGCAGAGAGTAGAGCTGAGACCAAACAAAACGAACTCAATAAAGAGTATAGTAGTTTTATTGATAAACTGCAAGAAGATAAAAAGAAACTAAAAGTTAGTCTTTTATCTCAAATGCCTCTTTTTAAAGAGAGTCTAAAAGCTAAATTTAGCAAACTATAGGAGGATAAAATGAAAATGAAGCATATTTTGGTAGTAATAGCAGTTTTTCTTCCAATAGTTTTATTAGCTAGTGGAGATTCAGGTCATTACAAAGCCTTAACAGGTAGAGAAACAGATTATATTCCTAGAATATTTAACTTTACTATCTTTGTGGGAATTTTGTATTACCTTTTAGCAAATCCAATTAAAAACTTTTTTAATGGTAGGAAAGAGGGTATTGCAAATCAACTTAAAGAGATTGAAGCTAAACTTCAAGCATCTAAAGATGAAAAAAAGGAAGCTGAAGCTCGTGTAGAAGAGTCTAAAGTAAAAGCTGAAGATATTATTAAAACTGCAAATAAAGAAGCTGAAATACTATCTTCTAAAATAGCAGAAAACTCAGATAAAGAGTTAATTATCTTAGAAAAACAACATGAAAACAAAATGATACTAGAGGAACGAAAAGTTGCTAGAGATACGATAGATGAAGTCTTAGACGAAAATATATCTAACGATGATATTCATCTTGATGGTAAAAAAGTAATAGACTTAATAAGTAAGAAGGTAGCATAATATGGAAGAGTTAATCGCAAAACGATATGTTCAAGCTCTTCTAAGTTTAACAAAAGAGGACGATAGAGAAGAAGTTGCTAATATTCTAAATGGCATTTCTTTATCTTTTTCAGATGAAAAAACTATGAAAATGATTAAATCACCTATTGTATCATCTGATATAAAAGTTGAAACCATACTTAAATCACTTGGGGGAAATGTAGATAATAAATTAACTAATTTTATTAAAATTCTTGGGGATAATAAAAGATTATCTCTTATTCCATCAATATCGACTATTGTTAATGCTCAAATACAAAAAGAGCTAAATGAATATACAGGTATAGTAAAGAGTAAAAATAATTTAGATCAAGAATCAATCAATGAATTAGAAGAGACATTAAAAAGATATACAGGTTCAACAATAAAATTAACCCAACAAATAAGTAATCTTGATGGGCTTAGAGTTGAAGTTAATGACTTAGGTATAGAGGTAAACTTCTCTAAAGAGAGAGTTAAAGAACAATTAATTGATTTCATCAAGAAATCACTTTAAATAGAGTAATCTAAAGAAAGGAGAAGATAGTGGCAGTTAAATTACATGCAGATGAAATTAGTTCAATTATCAAAGAGAGAATTGAAAACTTTGAGATTGATGTCGATATCAATGAAGTAGGAAAAGTAGTAGGTTTGGCAGATGGTGTTACCACTGTTTATGGTCTTAATAATGTTATGGCTGGTGAAGTTGTAGAATTTGAGAATGGTACTAGAGGCTTAGTACTTAACTTAGAAGAGGCTAGTGTAGGTGTTGTTGTTCTAGGTTCAATAGCAGGAATTAGAGAGGGTATGAGCGTTAAAAGATCTGGTGAAGTCCTTAAAGTTCCTGTTGGTGATGGCATGCTAGGTCGTGTTATTAACCCTCTAGGTGAACCAATTGATGGTAAAGGTGCTATCGAAACTTCTGAAGAAAGAGTTGTTGAAGAAAAAGCTCCAGGAATTATGGCTAGAAAATCAGTTCATGAACCACTTCAAACTGGTGTAAAAGCAATTGATGCACTTGTTCCTGTTGGTAGAGGTCAAAGAGAACTTATTATTGGTGATAGACAAACTGGTAAAACAACTTTGGCAATTGATACAATTATTAATCAAAAAGGTCAAGATGTTGTATGTATTTATGTAGCTATTGGTCAAAAACAATCAACAGTTGCATCTATCGTTAAAAAATTAGAAGAACATGGAGCTATGGAGTATACAATTATTGTAACTGCTTCTGCTGCTGACTCTTCTGCTATTCAATTCTTAGCTCCTTATGCAGGTGTTACAATGGCTGAATACTTTAGAGATAATGCTAGACATGCTGTTATATTCTATGATGATTTATCTAAACATGCTGTTGCATATAGAGAGATGTCATTAATTCTTAGAAGACCTCCAGGTAGAGAAGCTTATCCAGGTGATGTATTTTATCTTCACTCAAGACTACTAGAGAGAGCTGCTAAACTTAATGATGATTTAGGTTCTGGTTCAATTACGGCTTTCCCAATTATTGAAACACAAGCAGGTGATGTGTCTGCTTATATACCTACAAATGTTATTTCTATTACTGATGGTCAAATTTTCTTAGAAACAGATTTATTTAACTCTGGTGTTAGACCTGCTATTAATGTTGGACTATCAGTTTCAAGAGTTGGTGGTGCAGCACAAATAAAAGCAACTAAACAAGTTTCTGGTACTCTTAGACTAGACCTTGCATCATTTAGAGAACTACAAGCATTTGCACAATTTGCTTCAGATCTTGATTCGCACAGTAGAAATCAACTTGAAAGAGGTCAAAGAATGGTAGAGGTTCTAAAACAAGGACCATATTCTCCAGTACCCATCGAAAAACAAGTTGTAATTATTTTTGCAGGTGCAAATGGATATCTTGATGATATTTCTGTATCTAGCGTAACTAAGTTTGAGGCAGAGTTATATCCATTTATGGAAGCAAAATACTCTAGCATCTTTGATTCAATCAGAGAGAGTAAAAAAATAGATAGCGATACAGAAGCTAATCTTAAAAAAGCTCTTGAAGATTTTAAAACCTCTTTTGTAGGGTAAAAAGGCTGTTTTATGGCTAACTTAAAAGATATTAAGCGTAAAATAAATAGTGTTAAAAACACAGAAAAGACCACTCGTGCTATGAAGTTGGTCTCTTCAGCAAAACTTCGAAGAACAGAAGAACTTGCTAAGAGGTCAAGAATTTATGCTACGAAATTAACAAATATGATAGATGAAATTGCCCTTAAGATACAAAATTTGGGTGAAGATGCTAATAGTTCTGTATATTTTGCTAATAAAGCAAATCCAAAACGAATTGACATCATATTTATCACTGCTGATAAGGGTCTTTGTGGTGGATTTAATTCACAAACAATCAAACGCATAAATGGTTTAATAGAGAGTTTAAAATCTGATGATGTAGAGATTAGACTTAGTGCTGTTGGTAGAAAAGGTATAGATTATTATAAATTTAATAATATTGAACTTAGAAGAGAAATCATAGGGTTAAGTTCTGCACCTAACTATGAAGATGCTGCATCTTTTATATCTGAATTATCAGAAGAATTTGCTAGTGGAAAATCTGATAAAATCATTATGGTTCATAATGGTTATGTAAATATGATTGCCCAAGAAGTTAGAGAAGAGCAAGTATTACCTATTGATATTAGTAGACTAGATGGAAAAGCAAAATCTGATTCTGCACTAGAAATAGAGCCAGATGACGATAATACTCTACTAAATGCATTGGTTAAAAGATATGTAGAATATAGTATGTATTATGCACTACTTGACTCATTGGCAGCAGAACATGCATCAAGAATGCAAGCGATGGATGCAGCAACCAACAATGCTAAAGATATGGTAAAATCATTATCAGTAAAATATAACAAAGCAAGACAAGAAGCAATTACGACTGAGCTCATTGAGATTATCAGTGGTATGGAATCAATGAAATAATAAGAGGAGAAGTAATGACAGGTAAAGTAGTACAAGTCTTAGGTCCAGTTATTGATGTGGATTTTACAGACTATCTTCCAGCAATTAATGAAGCATTGGAGACAATATTCACAATTAATGGAAAAGAACAAAGATTAATATTAGAAGTAGCTGCACAATTAGGTGACGGTAGAGTTAGAACTATTGCTATGGATATGAGCGAAGGTGTAGTTCGTGGTCAAGAAGTAAAATCTACTGGTGACTCTATTAAAGTTCCTGTTGGAGAAGAAGTTCTTGGAAGAATCTTCAATGTTATCGGCGAGACTGTTGATGATGCTGGTGATTTTGAAGCAAAAGAGTACTGGTCGATTCACAGAGACCCACCTCCATTTGAAGAACAAAGTACAAAAACTGAAGTATTTGAAACTGGTATCAAAGTAGTTGACCTTTTAGCACCATATAATAAAGGTGGTAAAGTTGGATTATTTGGTGGTGCTGGTGTTGGTAAAACCGTTATTATTATGGAACTTATCAATAATGTTGCTTTAAAACATAGTGGATATTCTGTATTTGCTGGTGTTGGTGAAAGAACAAGAGAAGGAAATGACCTTTACTTTGAGATGAAAGAATCCAATGTATTGGATAAAGTTGCATTATGTTATGGTCAAATGAGTGAACCTCCAGGAGCTAGAAATAGAATTGCTCTAACTGGTCTTACAATGGCTGAATATTTTAGAGATGAGATGGGTCTTGATG
>JAMOSL010000138.1 GCA_027063105.1 Campylobacteraceae bacterium | reverse complement strand
TTACTCCATCACCTGGTCTAAGTATAAATCCTTTTCTTGATGTCCAAAAATCAGGAAGTGTATGCTGAAGTTTAATATCTGCAGGTTTTGGATAAGCTGCTGTGTGACAGAATGATTGCATAACCATATCTGCACCAAAGCTAAGAGCAGCTAAATCTTTTACTTCATCTCTTGTCATTGGTCCTGTTGTATCTTGTGAACCAACAGTTGTTGCTACTGGTTCACAATATGTACCTGGTTTAACACCTTCAATTCCACATGCTTTACCAATCATTTTTTGAGCAAGAGTAAACCCTTTACCGTTATCTGATGGAACATTAGGGGTCATAAAAATTTCTCCTGCATCCATACCAAGTGTTTCTCTTGCTTTTGCTGTAAGACCTTTTCCAATAATAAGTGGAACACGTCCACCAGCTCTCATTTCATCTGGAAGTGTATTTGGTTCTATCGTAAATTCAGAAATAACTTCACCATCTTTTTCAATCACACCATCGAAAGGTTTAACAGTAATTACATCACCAGTTTCAAGTTTACCCACTGGTGCTTGAATAGGAATACAACCTGAATCTTCTGCTGTATTAAAGAAAATTGGTGCAATAATATCTCCAAGAACAATACCACCAGTTCTTTTACCAGGAATATTTGGAATATCTACACCCATGTGCCATTGAACAGAATTAATACCTGATTTTCTACTTGAACCAGTACCTACTACATCTCCAACATACGCTAAAGGATGACCTTTTTTCTTTAATTCTACCATTGTATCTAATGGGTTATCCATTCTATTAATTAAAAAAGAATTTGCATGAAGTGGAACATCTGCTCTAGTAAACGCTTCTGAAGCAGGAGATAAATCATCTGTATTTGTTTCACCAGGGATTTTATATACAGTTACTGTAATTTCACTTTCCATTGCTGGTTTATTTGTAAACCACTCTGCATTTGCCCAAGATTCAACAATCTCTTTTGCTAAAGTATTTCCATTATCCATAAGTGCTTTAACCGAATTAAATGAATCATAAACAAGAAGTGTATTTTTAAGCTCTTCAGCTGCTGATTCTGCTACTGCTGATTCTTCTGATGTAAGTGCATCTACAAGAGGTGATACATTAAATCCACCTAACATTGTTCCTAAAATTTTTGTTGCTTCTACTGGAGTAATAGTATTACAAGTAATATTACCCTGAACAATATCATTTAAGAATGCTGCTTTAACATAGGCTGCATCATCAACACCAGCAGGTACTTTTTGAGTAAAAAGTTCCATTGCATAGTCTGAATCTGCTACTGTATCAGCTTTTAATAATTCAACTAACTCGGCTACTTGTTCAGCTGTTAATGCCAAAGGTGTAACACCTAATTTTGCTCTCTCTTCTGTATGTGCTTTATATGCTTCTAGTAGTGCCATAAAGTCTCCTATATATTTAAAATAATTTTTGGTAACACTATAATATCAAAAATGATAAAAAAAAATGGTTAAACAAAAGAGAGTTCATCATAGTTTCAAACTATGTATCGGATAGTTACAGAAAACTGACTTACTCAACAACTACTCTAGCATTTATTGGTTGGATTGGTCTATTATTTGTATGTTTCATAACTTTAAGAAACTTATTCACTTGTTCTTTGGATACATTAACTGGATTTTTAAGAACTATCCATCTAACGCCTTCTGTGCATGGAGGAGTTGTCAATGAACCATTAAAGTGATAATGTTCCATATTTTTAGGAAGAAGTTCAGATGCAATATCTTTTAGATTGAGTTTACTTGATTCCCCCTCTTTTATAGGCATCTTATCCCAAATTTGTGCTAATGATTTATTCTCTTTACCCTCTTCAAACATAACTGCAATTACAGCAATATTACCATCTTTATCTATATGTACAAAATGAGCCTCTAATGGAAATGACTTACCATGTATTCTATTTTCACTAGGAGTATGAAAATGAAACTGCTTTAATGAAAAAATCATATCATGTAAAACAACAACATTATTATCTCCCATATTCACCTGTACAGTATGACCATTATTTATAATATTACTAGAAGAACCGTTATACGAAACTTTTAACTCATCTAAGTTCATATGTAGCGTTGTTGTAATATTAATAGGAGATTGATTTTTACCAATTCCACACATTTTATTTTCAGGGGATAATGAACCCCAACTCTCTGGAGAATTGTGTCCTGTATAACCCCACTGATGACTTGCTTCTGAATTTTCACTTGCTATGCCTATTGAAGTTAGAAGTGAAATTGCAACTGTTGCACTTAATATTGTAGAAATAATTTTCATTTTTTCCCTTTATAATTTTTAGTATACATATTATATGTTTTAACTTATAAATATATTTTTAACTAAAAGAATATAATAGGTTTTTTCCTATAAAATATCAATAATAAATCATTTTTTATAAAAAGTATAAGCTTTAAATAAAAAAGATTTATTATCTTTATCAAAAATATTATTTTTTCAGAACAACTGTAGTTGAATGATTATTATCAAAATATTTTTTTGCTACTTTACTAATCTCACCAATCGTTAATTTTGCTAATTCATCTTCATACTCTAATAGTGGTTGAATATTTCCTTTTGCAAAATAATCTCCAAATAAAGATGCTACACTACTTGAGCTTTCTAAAGAGTATATAAAATCTGCTTTAGCATTTATCTTTAACTTATCCAACTCTTTTTTGGTAATATCACCTTTTTTTAGCCTATCTAGTTCTAATAAAATTTCTTTCTCTATAGTTTCTGCTTTGATATTATCATTACATAGAGCCATTATTAAAAATACGCCATCATCTTTTAGTTCCATATTATAAGCTGTAACCATATTTGCTAATTGTTTATCATGTACTATACTTTTTTCTAATCGGCTACTCTTTCCTCCACTTAGAATTTCACTTATTGCACTCAAAGCTACTTGGTCTTTATGTTCAAAATTTGGAATTTGATAAGATATTGCTAAAGTATCTACTTTGTTATTATTTTTATATAAAACTGCTCTTTTAGCTCCATCATTTTTAGGTTCTTTTGCCGTTACTTCAGGTATTTTATGCTCATTTTTTATTTTACCAAAATATTTTTTTGCCTCTTTATATACAGTTTCAGGTTTAATATCTCCTGCAACTATTAAAATTGCATTTTCTGGCTGATAATATTTGTGATAAAATTCTCTAATATCTTCTATTGTCCATGATTGAATATCTTGCATAAATCCAATTGGTAACCAATGATATGGATGGTATGTAAACTGCATATTAAATATTCTAAAATATAGATAGCCTAAAGGATTATTATCTGTTCTCCATCTTCTCTCTTCAGCTACAACTTCTCTCTCTTTTTGAAATTCATCATCTTTAAGTGATAAATTATGCATAAGTTCACTAAATAAATCTAATGTCATACCTAAATTTTTTGAAGCTGTTGTTATGTAATACTGAGTTTTATCAAATCCTGTAGAAGCATTATTAACTCCTCCATGACTCTTTACAATAGTATCAAATTCTCCAGCTTTATATTTCTTTGTAGATTTGAAACTTAAATGTTCTAACATATGTGCTATTCCACTCTTGCCCATAACTTCATTACGACTTCCAACACGATAATATATATCGCTAGTGATAACTCCTGAACCATTATCCATGGGGATAACAACTATTTTCATTTTATTCTTAAGTGTTTTTGTAAAATATTCTGGCAGTGAATTGCCCATAGTGACTCCTGTTGTAATTAATAGCATTAATACTATTTTAAATAAAGTACGATTAGATGTTTTCAACAAACTAAACTCCTAAATATTAAGGTATTGGAATTATAGCAAAGATAACTATTTTTTTCTTAATCTCTTAAATAATTTAGAAGCTCTATCCTCACACTCTATAGAATAAACCCAAAATCTATTAATTAATATATATATAAGAAAGGATACTACGATAGAATAAAATGCTGTTCCAACATATAATGGCACAACTATTGCATCCCAATTTTCGCTAAACCAGTCTAATGTCAACTCTATGTTATCAATTCCATCATAACCTAATATAAAATTTCCTGTTAAATATTCCATATAATACATAAATGGCATGGTTATTGGATTGCTTAGCCAGACAACAGATATTGCCATTGGCACATTAAAACGAGTTAATGGTGTTAAAGATAAAATACCTAACATTTGCATTGGTATTGGAATGAATCCCCAAAATAGTCCAATTAAAATACCTTTAGATATAGATTTACGATTTGTTGAAAGATATTCTCTAGGAATTTTATATTTTTTTATAAATTCATAAATCTGTCCAGACTTTCTCTTCGGCTTTTTAAATATTTTTCTTATCATAATTTCATAATCCAATCTCAAAAAATTGTCATTAGTTTAGTCTTATAAAGTTTAAAACTCCCTTTTTATAATAATTTGTGTAAAATACAAATAATTTTTATAATAAAGGTTTGAATAATGAGTGGATATATGATTTTTTCGGGAACAGCGAACCCAGAGCTTTCTGAAGAGATAGCAAATTATTTAGAGATGCCTCTATCAAAGGCATCAATTAAGCGTTTCTCTGATGGAGAGATTTCTATTCAAATTGCAGAGAGTGTACGAGGTAAAGATGTATTTATAATTCAACCAACTTCTGCTCCTACAAATGCAAATTTAATGGAATTACTTATTATGACTGACGCACTTAAGAGGTCCTCAGCAAAATCAATAACAGCAGTTGTCCCATACTACGGATATGCAAGACAAGATAGAAAAGCAGCTCCAAGAGTTCCTATTACTGCAAAACTTGTAGCTAATCTTATGGAAACAGCTGGAATTACAAGAGTTGTAACTGTTGATTTACATGCATCTCAAATTCAAGGTTTTTTTGATATTCCTGTCGATAATCTATATGGAGCTATTCTATTTATGGATTATATTAAAAATAAAAACTTTAAAAATCCAATTATTGCCTCTCCAGATATCGGTGGTGTTGCCAGAGCTAGATATTTTGCAAATAAGCTTAATTTAGATATGGTTATTGTAGATAAAAGAAGAGAAAAAGCTAACGAGAGTGAAGTTATGAATATTATTGGAAATGTAGAAGGCAAAGATGTTATATTGATTGATGATATGGTTGATACTGCAGGAACTATGGTAAAAGCTGCTTCTGCACTTAAAAATCTAGGTGCTACATCTGTTATGGCTTGTTGTACTCATCCAGTTTTATCTGGTCCAGCTTTAGAGAGAATAGAGAATGGAGACTTAGATGAATTAGTTGTAGCCAATACAATTCCTATAAATAAAAAGTCATCTAAAATAAAAATGTTATCAACAGCCTCTATGTTAGCAGAAGTGATTAGAAGAGTTCATAATAATGAAAGTGTTAATTCACTATTTGAAACAACTTAAATATTAAATTAGGAGTCTATAAATGAACAAAAAAACTACTCTACTATTTGGAATACATCTACATCAGCCAATAGATAACTTTAAATGGGTTATTGACCATGCTGTTAAAGTTTGCTACGAACCTTTTTTCGAGGTTATGAGCCGTTACCCAGAGTTTCGTTTTTCTGTTCATTGCAGTGGATGGCTAATGGAGCAGATAGAAAATGACTTTCCTTCTCTATACAAAAAAATTAAAACATTATCGGATAATGGCAGTATAGAATTTTTCTCTGCTGGATATTATGAACCTATACTAAGCGTTATACCATCTGACGATAGAGTTGAGCAGATTAATCGATTAAGTAATAACATCAAAAAACAGTTTAATCAAAACCCAAATGGTCTTTGGCTTACAGAGAGAGTTTGGGAATCATCTTTAATTCCTGATTTAAAAAAGTCTAATATTAAATACACAGTTATGGATGATTATCACTTTCAATGTGCTGGATTTGATGAAGATATTTTAGATGGATATTATATGACTGAAGAGGGTGGAGATAGATTAGGTGTATTTCCAATCAGTAAAAAACTTCGTTATGCTTTACCCTTTTTAAGCGTTAAAAGTGCTATTGATGCAATTAAATCTTATAACAAAAATGAAAATTCTTGTGCTATTATATTTGATGATGCAGAAAAATTTGGAATGTGGCCACATACTTATGAGTGGGTATATGACAAAGGTTGGCTAGAAGAGTTTGTACAGACTTTATTAGCCGATAAATTTATTGAGACCAAACATTATGGAGAGTATTTTAATTCTCAAAAACCTAGAGGAATAACATATCTTCCAAATGTATCTTATTACGAAATGGGAGAGTGGAGTCTTAGAGCTAATGATGCAAAAAATTTAGAGCAGTTGAAAGAAGAGATGGGACTAGAAAGATATGAAAAAGAGGGTGTCAAATTTCTAAAAGGTGGGATTTGGAAAAACTTTTTTGTTAAATATCCAGAGAGTAATCGTCTACATAAAAGAATGATAGAACTTTCAAAAGTAAATTCAACTCTTAATAATCCAGATTTTACAACTTTACTATATAAACTTCAAACAAATGATGCACTCTGGCATGGTGTTTTTGGAGGACTATATCTTCCTAATTTAAGAGATAATGCCTATACATTTTTAATTCAAGCAGAAAAAATTCGTTACAACAAAAAAACTACTATAGAAATAGATAATAATGAAATGGATGGTTATAATAAGATAAAAGCTGTAACTCCAAACTTAATCTTCCGATTTGATGAAGCTAATGGTGGTCAAATGGTTGAATTTGATATATTTGAAAGTAACTTTAATTGGCAAAATACACTTACAAGGCGACAAGAGTTATATCATCAAAAGATTATTGAACCTCAAAAAGAGATTATAGAAGATGATACGCCTATAGATGGTATAGATACAATTCATAGTGCTGTTTTAGAGATTAATGATGAAATGCGAAATGCCTTAATTTATGATTGGTATATAAAGAACTCATTTATTGACCATATTAGTGATGATAGTTTTGATATATATAATTTCAGAAATTGTAATTTTAAAGAGTTTGGAGACTTTGCTAATCAACCATTTGAATCCACTATAAATGATAATAATATTATATTTAATAGAAATGGTGGATTATATGATGATAAAAAATATATATCTACATTAAATAAGACATATACTCCAAACGACAATGGATTTCTATTTGATATTAAATTTGATACTACTATGAATAGAGATTTAAAATATATATTAGAACTAAATTTACACTTTGCAGATTATGATGAGGTTAAAATATCTAAAAATAGAAATAGATTAGATATTTTAGACAATTTTACAAAAAAAATTATTAGTATATCTTTGAATAATGAATTTGAATTATATTATTACTCTTTAGATACTCTATCTCAAAGTGAAAAAGGATTTGATTTAACAACTCAAGGAATAAGTATTGGATTAGCTGTTCCATTTAGATTAAATTTTGATATTCAAGGGAAATTAGAGGTAAAAGATGTCTGATATAAGATATAATTTACTAGATGATAGTTTTGTTATTATAGCCCCAGAAAGACTACATCGTCCACTAAATATCACAAAACTTGATAGAACACATATTATATCATGTCCATTTTGTAATGGTAATGAAGATAAAACAACTCCAGAAATAGATGCAATTAGAGATAAAAGT
>JAMOSL010000137.1 GCA_027063105.1 Campylobacteraceae bacterium | reverse complement strand
GAGCATATTATGCCTCAAAAACTAACAGATAATTGGAAAAGTGATTTAGGCGATAATTTTAAAAATATACATGATAAATATTTACATATAATTGGTAATTTAACATTAACAGCATATAACTCAAATCTATCAAATAAAATTTTTACTGAAAAAAAGAATATACTAAAAGAGAGTAATATTAAATTAAATAAATATTTTGATAATATTAACCATTGGAATGATACTGAAATAGAAAAAAGAACTTGTTATATAATTAAAAATATAGCTTTAAATATTTGGGAGTTTCCAAATATAGATGAAAGTTTATTTATTGATAAAAATTATGCTAATTATAATTTATCTGATAAATTTGATTCTAAAGGTAGAAAAATCATAAAAATTAATATTCTAAATCAAGATTTAATTACTGAAAGTTGGGTAGATAGTTTTGAAAAAACCACTCAATTTTTATTTAAAAAGGATAAAATTATTTTTGAAAGTTTTTTATTAGATGAAAATTTTATAAGAGGAAATAGTTTAACCTTTTCATCAGATTCTAGTGATTTACGAAGACCTATAAGGATTTCAAACGAAAAAAATATACTTTATGTTGAAGGTAATTTAAATTCTACATATATTGTTGATTGTATTAAACTTATGGCTAAAAAATTTGAATTGAGTGATAATGATATTGTTTTTTATTTAAAAATAGAATAAATAAATTAAACATATTATATTTTAAGCTTTAATAAAAGGAAAAAGAAAAAAAGAGTTCTTGGAAATATAAATAATTCATATTCAATTCATGCTACAATAATATAATATTAAAAAAAGAAATAATATGAAAAATATTTTATTATTAGAAGATGATATACAACTAAGTGATACAATCAAACAATTTTTGGAATACAAAGGTTATAAAATATATCCTGCTTATGATGCCTATGAAGCGAAAGATATACTTTATGAAGAAAAAATTAATTTAATGCTTTTAGATATAAAAGTACCTTATCAGAATGGATTTGATTTCTTAGCAGAAGTTAGAAAAGAGAAAAACTCTACACCTGCTATCTTTATTACTTCATTAAATGGGATTGATGATGTTACAAAAGGATTTGATATTGGATGTGATGATTATATTAGAAAACCATTTGCACTCAAAGAATTATTTTTAAGAGTTGATGTTATCTTTAAAAGAGAATTATCTAATTATGACGAGTTTTTAGAACTTCAAAATAATTATAAATTTAATATGAAAAATTCTCTATTGATGTATGAAAATCAAGTTATAAATATAAGGAGTAAAGAGTTAAGATTACTTATATTATTTCTTAAAAATAATAATAAACTCTTGCAATATCATGAAATTTATAACGAACTTTGGGAATATAATGAAACGCCAAGTCAAGGAAGCCTTAGAGCGTATATCACAACTATTAGAAATATACTTGGAAAAGAGAATATTATCACTATAAAAAATATTGGATACAGATATATTAATGGGTGAAAAAAAATCACTATTTAGATTTTTAACAATTTATCTAAGTTCAACTATTATACTCTTTATTTTAGCAACAGTTATTTTATATACATACCAAAAACATAATATTATAGACAATCAAACAAATAATATATATATAGAAGCTCAAAAAATATCTGAACAACTTAGAGTTTTACATACATCTTTTAAAACTCCCCTACTTTATCCAAATCACAAAGGTTTCAAATCTGCAATATTTGATATAAATAAGAAGTATATTTTTGGTTCTTTTTTTCCAAATAATATTTTATGGAAGAAGAAATTTTATACAGAAAAAAGTAAAATCATATATATTCATCCAATACAACCATATTATTTAGGAGCATCTTATTTACTTATATCTAAAGATATAAACTTCAAACCTATTATAAACTTGCAAAAACTACTTTCTCTTTTTCTTATCATTGCATTTATCTTTTTCTTTATATTAGGAATATTCTTAGGTAAACTATTTGTAGCACCAATGAAAGCTTCAATAGAGAATATGAATAAATTTATCCAAGATACAACCCATGAGTTAAACACCCCTATAAGTATAATATTAACAAACATTGAACTTCTTGACGACCTTTATCAATGTGAAGGAAAAGAGGAGATGAAAAGAATAGAAATAGCATCAAAAGCACTAAGTTGTTTATATGAAGACTTGACATATCTAAAATTAAATCATAATTATATTATAGAAATAAAAAATATTAATTTCTCTCAACTTTTAAATGAAAGAGTAGAGTTTTTTCTTACAATGATAGAGAGCAAATCACTTATATTAGAATTAAATATTGAGAATAATATAATTATAAGTATTGATAACAATGATGCTATTCGTCTAATAGATAATATTCTATCAAATGCTATAAAGTATAATAAAAAGATGGGCGACTTAAAAATTATACTAAATTCAAGAACTTTTGAAATTTATAATAGTGGTATTGGAATAAAAGACAAAGACTTAAAAATGATTTATAATAGATTTAGTAGAGCAAATATAAATGAAGGTGGCTTTGGAATTGGATTAGATATTATTCAAACTATCGTAAAAAGATATAACTTTACTCTTAGCATAACATCGAAAGAGAAAATATATACAAAGGTGAATCTTCAATGGTAAAGATAATTTTAGTTATATGCATATTAGTAACAATAGGAAATAGTAAGTCAAAAAATAATTGTATAAAATGCCATATAATCCAAAAGATACCAAGTGAATTTATATATAGAAGATACCTCATGAGATATAGTGATAAAAATATTATAAAAAATAAAATAATAAAATATCTAAATGAACCTATAAAAGAAAATTCTATCATGCCCAAACAATTCTTTTTAAAATTTCCAATGAAAAATAAATCAGATATAAGTCAAATAATCTTAAAAAAAAATGTAGATGAATATATAGAATTATTTGATATAAAAAATAGACTTAGTTTGGATAAGGAGAGATAATATAGTTTAAATTTGTTATAACCGACATTCATCTCTATTCTTTTAGGTGAATATCTCGTTTAGTATTTTTAATAATTAATTTCTAAAGTATATTAAAAAATAATATGATAGAATTGAAATAAAAAATTGGAGATTAAAAAATGAAACGATATAGACATTATAACAAAGATACAGCTATTATATTATCTTGTTTTGGTTCTGTTATAGAACAAGATAAATATTTTAATTTTGCAGAGTATATAAAAAAACAATTTCCAGATATACCTGTATTTACAGCATTTTCATCAAAAATGGTAATAAAAGCGTTGGCAAAAGAGGGTAAAGAGTTTAAAAATTTACCACAAGTAATGGCTGATGTTGATATGGAAGGTTATAAAAAATATATTGTAGCTTCTATTAATATATTTCCAACAGATGAACATGAAGTATTAAAAAGAATGGTAAAAGGATTTAGAGAGTTCTCTCTGGCAAATATAAGATATACAACAACCCTTTTACATAAGACAAAAGAGACAACACTCTATCTTAAAAATTTAGATGAGACAATAAGAGGAGAAAAAGAGGTTATAAATTTATATATTATTCATGGTGTTCCTGTTTTAAATCTTTCTGGACTTGAATCAGTATCTTATGCTTCAGAATTTTTAAAGCGAATCAATAAGAATAATATAAGCTGTTCACTAGAAGGTGAATTTCCTTTTTATGCCATGAAAGATGTAATTAAGAGTGAAATATTAGATAGATTAAAAGAGAATCCAAAGCTAGAAGTTCAAATTGTTCCAATGCTTTTAGTAAGTGGAAATCATTATGATAAAGATATGCAAGAGATAAAAAATGAAGTTGGAGAATATTCTAATGCAAAAATAGTAGAACCTATAGATGGTAGTTCTAAATTTAACCTCTTAGGACAAATAGAGGTTAAAAGAATGTTCAAAGATAATATATCTATTGAGATTAAAAAACTAGGTTGTTAAGAATAAAAAGCCAATAAAGAGGCTGTTACAGCCACATTAAGAGAGTCAACTCCCCTATTCATTGGGATTGATATACTCTTATCACTTAAATCCTCTATTTCACGGCTTACGCCTTCACTCTCATTACCTAATACAAATATCGTTTTATCTGAATATTTAGTATCTCTATAGCTATCTTTTGCATAAGATGATAAAGTATAAACAGTAGCTCCATTTGATTGAAAAAATTTGAGTGTTTTATATAACTTATCACTTTTAATAATTGGGATATTAAATATAGTTCCAACACTAGCTTTAATAACTAATGGTGATATTTGAGCAACCCCTTTAGTAGGTAAAATTATAGCATCTATATTACCAGCTGTAGCAGAACGAATAATCATACCCAAATTTTGAGGATTAGTAATTCCATCTAATGCTAAGAGACGATAATTACTATTATTTCTTATAAAATCTTCTTCGTTTATAGAGTGTTTTAATATAATATCTAATGCCACTCCTTGGTCTTGTTTTGAGTTTTTAGATATTCTTGAAAGAGATTTATTATCATGATAAACTATATCTATATTTCTCTTACTTGCAAGAGCAATTAATTTATCAATCACTGGAGCTTTTTTATTTGAATCACTTAGATGAAGTTTATGTATTTCTAAACTTTCATCTAATAGTGCCTCCAAAATAGCATTTCGCCCATAAATTGTAATAACCTTATCAAAAAATGCTTTCTTATTTAGATATTCTTTACTATCTTTCATTGTTTATTTTGTCTCACCATTCCATGCAATATGAGGTTTACCATTATCATCAAACTCAACTGCAGGCATTCCCATAATATTATATCCAGCATCAACATAATGAATTTCACCTGTAACACCTGAACTTAAATCAGAAAGAAGATACATTCCAGAATTTCCAACTTGATTAATTGTTACATTCTCTTTAAGTGGGGAGTGTGCAGAATTCCATTTTAACATAAATGAGAAATCACCAATTCCAGCAGCAGCTAAAGTTTTAATAGGTCCTGCTGATATAGCATTAACTCTAATTCCATCTTTTCCTAAATCTTCTGCTAAATATTTTACAGTCATCTCTAAAGTAGCTTTTGCAACACCCATTAGATTATAATTTGGAATATATTTCACTCCACCATAATAACTAAGCGTTAAAATTGATGCTTTGTTTGACATAATTGGTTTAAGTTCCCTTGCAATCTCAATTAATGAATAAACTGATATATCCATAGAAACATTAAATGCCTCTTTAGATACATCACTAAATCTACCACTTAATCCCTCTTTAGGAGCAAATGCTATTGAATGTACGATAAAGTCAATCTCTCCCATATCCTCCTTTAAAGATTCTCTTAAGACTACTATTTCTTCTGGTTGACTAACATCACAAGGATATAATTTATCACTACATTCTAACTCTTCAGCTATTGGAGCTAATTTCTTTTCAAATCTTTCATTTAGAAAAGTAATAGCAACTTCTGCTCCTTGTTCTCTACAAGCTTTGGCAATACCATAAGCGATAGACTTCTTATTTGCTATACCTAAAATAACACCTTTTTTACCATTCATTAGCATTTTAAAACTCCTTAAAATTAAATATTATGATATTTTATCATTTAATTCTAATTTTAGACAATTTATTAGATTATTTTGATAGAATATCTTTCATTAATATCTTTATAATATTACAAAAAAGGAAAATATCAAAATGAAACAAGTACCTATATTAGTATTGGATTTTGGATCACAATATACTCAATTAATCGCTAGAAAACTTAGAGAAAGTGGTGTATACTGTGAGGTTGTACCTTATAGAGAAGATATAGAAGCTATTAAAGCTAGAAAACCTCAAGGGATTATACTTTCAGGTGGACCAGCTTCTGTATATGCTGAAGATGCTTATCACCCAAGTAAAGATATTTGGAATTTAAATTTACCAATTATGGGAATCTGTTATGGAATGCAACTTATTACTCAACATTTTGGAGGAGAAGTTGTTCCTGCAAATCATCACGAATATGGAAAAGCAAACTTATCAATCAATGACTCTAAAATATTTAAAGGAATGAATGATAATAGCACTGTTTGGATGAGTCATGGAGATAAAGCTGAAAAATTACCTGATGGATTTGCTATTATAGGAACTAGTGAAAACTCTCCTTATGCAGGAATTGCAAATGAAGAAAAAAATATCTACGCATTTCAATTTCACCCTGAAGTTCATCATACAGAAGAAGGTACAAAACTTCTTAAAAACTTTGCAAAACATATTTGTGGTTGTGATAGTACTTGGAATATGGGTGGATTTGCTAAAGAAAAAATAGCTCAAATTAAAGCACAAGTTGGAGATAAAAAAGTCTTATGTGGAGTAAGTGGAGGAGTTGATAGCTCTGTTGTTGCTACAATTCTTAATGAAGCTTTACCGAAAGAACAACTAATTTGTGTATTTGTTGACCAAGGATTATTACGAAAGAATGAAGCTTTAGAAGTTCAACAGATGTTTAAATCTTTAGATATTCCATTAATTACTATAGATGCAAAAGATGAATTTATGAGTGCGTTAAAAGATGTCACCGACCCCGAAGTTAAAAGAAAGGCTATTGGTGAAAAATTTATAGAGGTGTTTGACAAAGAAGCCAAAAAACATACAGATGTAGAGTTCTTAGCACAAGGTACACTATATACAGATGTCATTGAATCAGTTTCAGTAAAAGGACCATCAAAAACTATTAAATCTCATCATAATGTAGGTGGACTTCCAGATTGGATGACATTTGAACTAGTTGAACCTTTAAGAGAAATATTCAAAGATGAAGTTAGAGCTTTAGGTCTTGAATTAGGACTTCCTAAAAATATGATAGGTAGACATCCATTCCCCGGACCGGGACTAGCTATTAGAGTAATGGGAGAGGTAAATGAAGATGCATTAAGACTTCTTAGAGATAGTGATGAAATTATGCAAGAAGAGCTAAGAGTAACAGGATATTATGATAAAGTTTGGCAAGCATTTACAGTTTTATTAAATGTTCAATCTGTTGGAGTAATGGGCGATAATAGAACTTATGATAATACGGTTTGTGTAAGAATGGTTGAATCTGTTGATGGAATGACTGCAACATTTGCACATATTCCACATAATATACTAGAAGTAATCAGCAGAAGAATAATAAATGAAATAGATGGAATTAATAGAGTAGTTTATGATATAAGTTCTAAGCCACCAGCAACTATTGAGTGGGAATGAAAAATCTAATATTTTTAATTTTATTTAGTATCTCTGAACTATTTGGAGCTGTCTCTATAGATAATATCTGGAAAAGTGGAGAAACTTTTTCAGATTATTTAAATAATAATAATATACCATTGACTATAATAGAAAATATAGAAGCTGAAGATAAAGAGTTATTATCAGAGATACAAAGTGGAACTAAAATATTTGAATTATATGATAATAATGGAAAACTTTTACAATCATTAATACCAATAGGTAGAGAGATGCAAATACAGTTATCTATTGATGAGTTAAATGATGAGTATCTATTTGATATTACACCTATTATTTATGGAGTTAGAGAATTAGAAGCTATAATTACAATAAATATAAATCCTCATCGTGATATTATTAACAGTACACATAATAAAAAATTAGCTACAACTATTGATAAACTATTTAAAAGAAG
>JAMOSL010000136.1 GCA_027063105.1 Campylobacteraceae bacterium | reverse complement strand
AAGTATCAAGAGGTGATGGACATATTGTTCCTGTATGTGACAAGTAATTAGTGAATAAACCATCTTCCATCATTAGGCAATAATATATTTATAAATGTTGCTATTGCTTTATTGCTGAATATGGTTTCTATAAATATTGTAGTTGTTGGTGATATTTGTATTAATAGAACTAATATTATATATATTAATAAAGTTTGCATTTTATCTATATTAGTTTTTAATCTAAATAGTTTTAATGCTGTTCCAAATGATTTTTTTATTTTTTTATTTACTAAGTCTACACTATATAACTCATCTAATATTAAATGAGTTATATACCCTACTATTATCATAAATCCAAAAATCCAGCTTATTAATGAATTTAATCCAATAATCGTATTCGATATTATCGTAGTTGAAATTCCCCAAATAAATGCTACAGGTATTGAGTGAAACATTCCTCTATGTTTCGATGTTAACCTAAAGAATTCAATAATTCCGAATCTAATAAAACTTAATATGAATATAGACATAATAAGCAGTTCGATTAAAGAGTAAACTTTACTTTTTGCAGATATCAGAAGCATTGTAATTAGTATTGAAATCATTGATAAGGATACTTTAATTGATTTAGAATGATTTGAATCTATATCAGGCATTAAACTTCCTAATGTTCCCAAGAAAAATGCAACTGATGCTAAAGTTGGGGATAAAATTTTCATTGATATGAGTGTTTCACTTACTATTAGAGATACTGTAGCTCCAACAATAAGATGTGTGTTAAAATTTGCCATATTTTCTCCTAATTATGGATATATATCATACTATTATTATATTTTAGATAAAATCATACCATATAATAAATGTAGAATAGAGGTTATTTTGAATATGTTAGAAACAATAGAAGATACCAATTCTTTAGAAGAATTAGAGGGTATAAGAGTTAAATTATTTGGTAAAAAAGGTTCATTGGCAGGAGAATTTGCAAAACTAAAAGATATTCCACCTAAAGAGAAAAAGGCATTTGCAGAGGGATTAAATAAAAAGAAAGCCTCTCTACAGAAAGCTTTTGATACTCAATATGAAATATTAAAAGCAAGAGAGATAGAGAAGATGTTAAAGAGTGAGGCTATTGATGTCTCTCTCTATAGTTCTTTATCAAAAAAAGGTGCATTGCATCCAGTTATGGAGACTATGGATAAAATTATTGATTATTTCGTAGCTATGAATTTTGCTGTTGAAAGTGGTCCTATGGTTGAAGATGATTTTCATAACTTTGAAGCTTTAAATCTTCCGAAGTATCATCCAGCTAGAGATATGCAAGATACATTCTATTTTAAAGATGGTGGACTTCTTAGAACACATACATCCCCAGTTCAAATTAGAACAATGCTTGAGACGAAACCACCAATTAGAATGATTGCTCCTGGAACAGTTTTTAGAAGAGATTATGATTTAACACATACTCCTATGTTTCATCAGGTAGAAGGTTTAGTAGTTGATAGTAAAGATAAAGTTAGTTTTGCAAATCTTAAATCTATATTAGAAGACTTTTTGAAATATATGTTTGGTGATGTTGAAGTTAGATTTAGACCTAGCTTTTTCCCGTTTACAGAGCCATCAGCAGAAGTTGATATATCTTGTATCTTTTGTAAAGGTGATGGATGTAGAGTATGTTCTCATACGGGTTGGTTAGAAGTATTGGGTTGTGGAATTGTTGATCAAAATGTATTTAAAGCAGTTGGTTATGATGATGTTAGTGGTTACGCATTTGGTTTGGGTGTAGAGAGATTTGCTATGCTTATGCACAAAATTCCTGACTTAAGGTCACTTTTTGAGGGAGATATTCGCCTATTGGAGCAGTTTAGATGATAGTTACAAAAAATTGGTTAAGTGAGTTTGTTAATCTTGATGAGGTCTCAAACAAAAAATTATATGAAACTTTTAACTCTATAGGACTTGAAGTTGATAGTATAAATACTTATAGTATTCCTAAAAAAGTTGTTGTTGGTAAGATTTTATCTTGTGAAAAACATCCAGATGCTGATAAATTAAATGTTTGTCAAATTGATGTTGGAGAAGAAGATACTAAACAGATAGTTTGTGGTGCTTCTAATGTTGTAGATGCTTCGTTTGTAGCTGTAGCAATGGTTGGAGCAGTTCTTCCTGAAAATTTTGAGATAAAAGATGCTGTGCTTCGTGGAATTGATAGTGCAGGAATGGTATGTGCATCAAGCGAATTAGGGCTTCCAGATATGGGCAAAGGTATTATGGTTTTAGATGATAGTATTGGTGAACTTATCGTTGGGAAGGAATTAGGAAGTTATAAAAGTCTTACAGATACACTGATAGAACTGGAATTAACTGCTAATCGGGGAGATTGTCTTAGTATTCATGGAGTTGCCAGAGATTTGAGTGTAGCTTTACAAAAAGAAATTATTCCATTTTCATATCAAAGTACACATAAGGAAAAATTAGGTGTAGCAAGAGTTGCAGATATTCAATCAAAAGGTAATATTAATGGTGATTTGAGTTATGTACTTGCTAATATAACTACAATAAATACATCATTTTTGCTAAATTTTCGTTTATCTATGATAAATATAAAGTTGGGAGATGATTTATCCAATGTTTTGGCTTATGCAACACATACGACAGGTGTAATACTTAGAGGATATAATGCTGAGAGTTTAAAAAATGATCAAGATAGAATAAAACTAAAAGTTGAACCTATTAAAGATGGTATTGTTTCTATCCGTTCTAAAGATAAAGAATTATCTATCTTAGGTGTTAACCAAGACTCTTCAACTATTGCAACAAGTGAAGATTCATTGATTCTTTTAGAGGCTAGTTATATATATCCTGATACTTTGGTTGAGGCTGTATCTAATGGTTCATATAATAAAGATGACCTATATTATAAAACTTCAAGAGGTAGTGAACCAGATATTGGCTTTGGATTAGAATTTGTTGCTAAAATATTAGAAGAATATTCTTCTTGTAAATGTTATGAGGGTTATCTAAGTGTTACATCTGATTGGGAAAGTATCCGTTTAGGTGTCAACATTAATGATATTAATTCAATCATAGGAAAAGATATTAGCAAAAGAGATATTATGTCTATTCTTACTTCTTTAGGATTTGAAATAAATAATAGTTCGGGAGATAGTTTTGTTTCTATAATTCCTAGATTTAGACATGATATTAAAAATATTCAGGATATAACCGAAGAGATTGTTAGAATAGTTGGAATTAATAACATTCCTTCAAAGCCATTATCTTTTGTAGAAAAAAATAGATTAAATAACACAACAAATATATATAACTTTAAAAAGTCGTTGAGACATAGAGCCGTTTCTGTTGGATTATATGAAAATGTAAGTTATATATTTAGTGATTGTAAGACATTATCTAAATATGGTTTCGGATGTACAAATAGAAAACTAGAACTACTTAATCCAATTGCAGAAGATATGAATACTTTACGAAGTACTATTTTAATAAATTTATTAGAAGCAGTAAAGAGAAATGTAAATTATACAGCTAAGTTTATTGGACTTTTTGAGATTGGAGCAGTATTTAATGAAATGCGACAACAGGAAGATAAATTTACAATGGTTTGGTCTGGACAGAATGATTTAGAGAGTGTTTATAATAGTGGAAAACCAATAAAAGTAGATTTCGCTTCATTCATAAAAAGATTATCCTTAGTTATTGGAGATTTTAAATTAGTGGCTTGTAAAGAACATAATGGATTGATTCATCCATATCAATCTGCTGATATTATATATAATGGTAGAAGATGTGGATATGTAAGTAAACTTCATCCAACAGCTCAAAATAATTATGGAATCCCTGATACCTTTTTTGCAGAAATTGATTTAGAAGCTCTTTTACCAAAACATATAAATGCTAAACCCATATCTAAATTTCAAGGTGTATATAAAGATTTAAGTATAGTTGTAGATGCATCTTTAGATTATTCAAAAATAAGAGATATTATATCAAAACTTGATTTAGATATATTAAGATCATATTATCCTATAGATGTATATCAAGATGAAGAGTTAGGAGATAAGAAAAGTTTAACTATTAGATTCTTTATTCAATCTCTCCAAAAAACTTTAAAAGATAAAGATATAGATATTGTGATGGGTATTGTTATGTCAACAGTAGAAAGAGAATGTAGGGCAACATTGAGATGAATAAAGCAATTATAAAACCTATATCCAAAGAATTTAATTTAATCTGTGAAGATATTGCTCCAGATAAATCAATATCTCATAGATGTGCAATGTTCTCTTTATTAAGTGATAAACCATCTAATATTAGTAATTTTTTATTAGGCGAAGATACTCTAAACTCTTTAGCAATTACAGCTCAATTAGGAGCTATTGTTAAACGAAATGGTAGTAATATAGAGATTATCCCTCCTAAATATCTTAAAGAACCCAATGATGTATTGGATTGTGGTAATGCAGGTACAGGTATGCGTTTATATGCAGGACTACTTTCTGGAATTAACGGTTCATTTGTATTAAGTGGAGATAAATATCTTCGTAATCGTCCTATGAATAGAGTTGCAAAACCTCTTAGAGAGATTGGAGCAAAAATTGATGGACGAGAGAATGGAAATCTAGCTCCTTTATGTATTAGAGGAGGAGAGTTGAAATCTTTTCGTTACAAATCTCCAATAGATTCAGCTCAAGTAAAATCAGCTTTAATTTTGGCAGGATTAAGAGGAGATTCAAAGAGTTATTATCAAGAGAATGAACTTAGTCGTGACCATACAGAAAGAATGTTAAGAGGTATGGGTGCTAGTATAAATAGTGTGGATAATTGGATAGAGATTGAACCGTTAACAAAACCTTTAGACCCTTTGAATATAACTGTTCCAGCAGATCCTTCTAGTGGGTTTTTCTTTGCAGTTGCATCAGCTATTACTCCTAATGCAAAAGTAGTTATAAAGAATGTAACTCTAAACCCTACAAGAATAGAAGCATATAAAATATTGGCAAGAATGGGTGCAAAGATAGATTATATTCAAAAAGATAATTTATATGAACCAATAGGAGATATAGAAGTATCTTATAACGGTAAATTGCATTCAATTACTGTAGAAGATAATATCTCTTGGTTAATTGATGAGTTACCAGCTTTATCTATTGCTATGGCACTTTCTAATGGAACAAGTGAAATTAAAAATGCTAAAGAACTTAGAGTAAAAGAGAGTGATAGAATTTCTAGTGTTGTTTCTGGATTAAATGCTTGTGGAGTTAAGACAATAGAGGTAGAAGATGGATACAGTGTTATTGGTGGGGATATAAAGTATTCTACAATTAATAGTCACGGAGACCATAGAATTGCTATGAGTTTTGCAATTGCAGGATTAATTAATGGTATGACTATAGAAGATATAGATTGCATTGATACATCTTTTCCTAACTTTTTTAATATATTATCGCAAATTACAGAGGTGTCAAAATGAAAATAGAATTAGCATCATCTTATGGCTTTTGTTTTGGTGTGAAAAGAGCTATAAAGATAGCTGAAGAGACACCAAACAGTAAAACTTATGGACCACTTATTCATAATAAAGATGAGATTAAAAGATTAAAAGATGGTTTTAATATTGGTTTAGCAAATTCTCTTGATGATGTTGAAGATAATGATAAAATAGTGATTAGAACTCATGGTATTCCTAAAAAAGAGTTAGAAGTATTAAAAGAGTATAAAACAGATATTATAGATGCAACTTGTCCTTATGTTACAACTCCTCAAAAAATTGTAGAGAAGATGAGTTTCGAGGGATATAGTATTGTTATATTTGGAGATAAAAATCATCCAGAGATAAAAGGTGTAGTTAGTTATGCAAAAGATTTAAAAGATGCCTTTATAGTCTTAGAAGAAAGTGAATTAGATAATTTACCTCTTAAGTCAAAAGTTGCAGTAGTTGCTCAAACCACAAGAAAACCAGAAGATTTTTTAAAAATAACATCAGCTCTAATTTTAAAGAATAAAGAGGTTAGGATTTTTAATACAATATGTAATGCAACATTTGAAAATCAAGATTCTGCATCAGATTTAGCAAAAAAAGCAGATATTATGATTGTAATTGGTGGAAAACATTCATCAAATACAAAACAACTTTATTTAATTTGTAAACATAACTGTAAAGATAGTTATTTAATAGAGAATGAAACAGAGTTGATTTCAGAGTGGTTTATAGGTAAAAAATTGTGTGGCATATCAGCAGGAGCATCAACTCCCGACTGGATTGTACAGAATGTAATTGATGAAATATCTAAAATAGTTTAGAATACTTATATATATTTTAATTATAAGAATTACGAAAATAGAAATATTTATATTTATGTAATCTTATTATATTATTCTCTTTGGTTATAAAGACCTAATATAATGATTTTAAGGATTTTTTATGAAAAAAGCAATTTTAGGATTAGTTACAATATCAATGTTTTCTATAACAGTAAATGCTGGTATGTTTATATCTAATAGTATGGATAGTGAGTTTGATAGAATGAATGGTTATTTTAATTCGATGATAAAATCTCGTGTTAATCATAGATTTGATAATGTTGATAATTTTGATTATCCAAAATTTAATATTGAAGAATTAAAAAATAAATTTATAATTACATTTGATTTAGCAGGAATGAGTAAAGCAGATTTAGATTTATCAATAGAAGATGGAAATATTCTTAAATTAAAAGGTGAAAAGAAGAGTTCAGAGCATGATTCAAATCAAACATATGTAAGAAAAGAGATATTTTATGGCAAATTTGAGAAAGTTATAACTTTACCTAGAAATATAAACACTACTAAATTAACGACAGAATATAAAGATGGCATTCTAAAGATAATTATTCCTAAAAAAGATATAAAAGAGAAGTCTTCTCAATCTATTGAGATAAAATAGAATACTGATGGAAGATATATCATATTTAAGTAATAAAAATTTAAGAACTATAAAAAAAGATTATCTTGGAAATGAATATAAAAATAATAGATTTTTAAATATTCATGGTAATTCAGGTAGTAAAAAATTAGGAGATATTCTTAAATGGAAATTATCAAAAAATCCTAAAAGTTTAGAGAAAAAGAGGGAAAAATATGAATTGAAGGTTCTAAAAGATGAAAATCTCTTAGATTCAAATGATGATTTTATATTATGGTTGGGTCATGCAAGTTTTTTAATTCAAATAAATGGTAAAAAGATAATAACAGATCCTTGTTTAACCTCTCCACCATTTATAAAAAGATTAACAGAGTTACCTATTGATATTGATAAAATAAAGCCAGATTATGTTTTAGTTAGTCATGGACATTATGATCATTTAGATAAAAATACTATCAAAGAGTTTGATAATTCATTTGCATTGATACCACTAGGAATGAGCGAAGATATTAAGTCTATGAATCCTACTATAAAAACTGAAGAGGCTGGTTGGTATCAAGAATATTCTATTAATGAAGATTTTAAGATTTATTTTCTGCCATCATATCATTGGTATAGAAGAACAGCCTTTGATGTCGATAAAGTATTATGGGGAAGTTATATTATTAAAACAAAAAATAAAACTATATATTTTGCAGGAGATACAGCTTACTCTTCTCACTTTAAAGATATTTCAGAACTTTTTGATATTGATATAGCAATTCTTCCTATAGGTGCTTACGAACCACGATATTTTATGAAGA
>JAMOSL010000135.1 GCA_027063105.1 Campylobacteraceae bacterium | reverse complement strand
AAAACTTTCAATATCTTCTTCGTATACCTCTATTTTATCTAGTTCTCTGAAATTAAATATCTTTTCTTCCAAAAGAGAGGAGTTTATATCCTTAAAATTATAGGCTATCTTTGGGATATTCTCATCAATAGTAGAAAGTCTATATTTTGGACTAATATCTTTTAACCTAACTTCACCATACTTAAATTTAATCACTGGAGAAGTTAATTTCTTATCTATACTTTCACCATCTATATAGATTTTAGATTTAAGCTCATTGACTCTATTATTTTGAAGAAAGAACTTAATTACTTTGCTCTCATAATCACTTTTTAAATATTTTTTATTTACTTCTAAACTAATAGAACCTAAAGACTTCATAAATAGACTTTTTAAGATATCATCTTCTTTGATAATAAAATTAATAATCTTTTTGTGTTCTTTTTCTCTAATTAATCTTTCTTTTATAGCCCTATCACTTGCTGATATCCTAGTTAAAGTAATAATTTTTTCTTTAAATACATCAGGAATTAAATAGATGTTTAAAACCTTCTCATAATTATTTTCTTCAATAAACTCTTTAAATTGTTCATCTTCAATATAAGTGTGTGATACTTGTGATGAAATTTTATATTTTTTATCTATTTTTAAAATTGCAAAATTTTTAATACTATATTTCTCAAAAACTTCTAAAATATTAAAAATTTGATTTTGAGTATATGAATTAGTAAACATAGAAGTATTTATAGGTTTTTTATTTAAGCGTAATAATTTTTTATATATTGCTATATTATTTTCAGAAAAGATAAAACCTAGTTCTTCTAAAATAAGTTCTGTCTTAGTATCAAAAGTTCCTCTAAAAAAATAATTTTCAGGAATACTATTAATACTTAAATAAGTTTTGCCAAATGGAAATATTACTTTATCATTTATAGTTGGACTATTTTTATAATTATTATTTAATTCAAATAAAAACTGTTTATGATCTTTTTCATTTAACTTTTGCACCCAACTCTCAATATTATCATTAATTAATATATCAAAGATATTCCACTTTCTTATGCCTAGTTTTCTCTTAGCTTCTTTGATAATCGTCTCATCATTAAAATAAAATTCAGAATATTTTTGTAGTGATACATTTAATTGGCTATTGATAATTTTAACTAAGTTTTTATCTTTGATAAATTTATTATCTTTTGTTGGAATATTACTTTGAATATATTGGTATAGATTAGAAGTTAAATATTCTTGAATTAATTTATCATTATTAGCTGTTTCAAGGTTTGATAGATATAAATTTAAAAGTATATTTCTATACCTCTCAATATTTTTATTTTTGATAAGTTCAAATTCATTTATTAAACTATTTGATATATTTGTTAATAAATCTTTATTTATATTTGTTTCATGTAATTTCCTTCTATTTGATTCAATATCAAACTTATCACTATGTACAATAAAGTTTAAAGCATTTCTTTGGTCACCCATAGGAAAGAATTTAAAAAAAGATATTTTTTCATTATTGTTTTTATTAAAGAGTAAAAGGGAATCTTGTTGATTAATGGGAGAGAGAAATATATAATTATCTTTTTTAATAGTATTTAAATTTTCTAACTTAATTGTTTGTCCATTGATGTTAATATCATTTAACTTTTTATCTCTATTTTCACTAAAACTTTTAATAATATTTAAAGAATATTTAATACCATTTTGTAGGTTATTTAATTCATTATTCAATAATTCTGATTTACCTTTTCCTAATTTCAGAAAAAATATAGTTCCTTCTTCTAAATAATCTAAATTAATTTTTTGCTTATTAATAAAATTGATTAAATCATTGTATTCTTCTCTTTTAAAAGGTACTCTATCTTGATACTTCTTATCTTTTATCGTCTCTTCCAAACCACAAGGAAAATTCGTATATAAAATTTTAAAGAACCATTCTTTATCAATATTTTTCAAATCTTTATTTAAAAATCTTTTAATGTGATTTTTATCCCAAGAATATAATAAAGGACCTTTATACTCATTTATTATCTCATCTAGCCCATTATCTTTTCCCACAAGTCTATGAATTAATTTAAAACCTATACCAAATTTTCCTATTTTATTTTCAAGATTTTCCGATTTTGTACTTTGAGAGAAGTTTAATATTGATTTTATTTCAGTATTTTTAAATTTACTTCCATCATTTATAACCAAAAAATTAGTTTCATCCCAAAATATATAAAAATGACTTGAATTTGCATCAACTGCATTTTGTATAAATTCATAAATGGCTTGACCATCTTCTGCTATTTCTACTTGTGAAGTTAGAAACCCTCTTTCATCTTCTTTGTCTCCATGATATAATTCAAAAAAACCTTTTTTAAGAAGAAAATTATTTTTATCCCTATGATAACAACCTATAAAATTTATATCTCTTAATTTATCATTATCTTCTCTTATCTTTTCTTGATAAAACTTTCTATATTCTCTTGCATTCATTTAATTTATCCTTTATGTAATCTATGAGTTCCACTAACTAATAACAATTTATACATATTTTCTCCTTAGTATTTAAAGTACATATATAGTATAATACGAAAAATATAAATATAAATGTTACATTATGTGACATTAAAAAAGAGTCTCATTTTGGACATACTACAACAATATCATAATCAGCCTCCAAGCAATGAAATATTTTTTCCACGAAAATTAGAGATACCAGAAGATAATAGAATAAATATATATGGTCCTAGAGGTTCGGGAAAGACTGCTTTAATTTTAGATTATATTTTAGAGTATAATATTGATGAGGTTATATATATAGATTTCCTTGACCCAAATATTAGATTTAATCAAATTTCACCCATAAAATTACAAAAATTTATTTTAGATAATTCTATCAATCTTCTTATTATGGATAATTACAACTCCGATTTAGATATTAATTTTGATATTAATAAAATTATAATTATTTCCAGAATGGATTTAAAGTTAGATAAGTATACATCTATAAAGTTATTTCTCCTTGATTATGAAGAGTTTTTGGTATTTGAAAAAGGAGTTAATACGAGTACAAATTTTAACCATTTTTTGAAATTAGGAACACTTCCTATTAAAGGTCATTCTATCAAAAATAATATATTAACTCTAAAGAGTTTTTTTGAACATAAATTTACATATCAAGAGCAATCAGTGCTTATTATATTAGCTATATATCAAACAAAACGATTATCTATAAATCAATTATATCTGCACTCTAAAGAGAGATTTAAAATATCAAAAGATTGGTTTTATGCAAAAATAAAAGAGTTTAAAAAAGAGGGTATTATATACTTCTTTGATGATATATATCAGAAAGGTGGTAAAAAGATGATTTTATTTGATTTTGCCTTTGGTAGATATTTAGCAATAGGTCAGCCTTTTATTACACAATTTGATACAATGGTAGCTATATCTCTTATTAAACATAATATAGAGTTTAAAACCCTTGGAATTTATGGATATATTACAAAAAATGGAGAACTGATAACTCCTGCTCCTTTTGAGAGTGAAGAGAGTATCTTTAAGAAATCTTACTCAAAATTCTCACTGTATAAGAAATATAATATACAAAAAATAACAATACTCACCGTTACCAATCAATATTATTACCATATAGGTGATATAGCATTTGAAGCTATACCATTTTACGAGTGGACTATTCTTGATAATTGTTTAAAAGAGCTATAAATCAGTAAAGAAAACTTATATATAAGAAATCTAATTCTGCTCTAATTTATTAAAATAGTGATTATTTTTTGAATATATGCTATAATTTCACTTAATATTTTTATTTAAGCAATAAAACCTTCAAAAATCTATTTAACTTGTGGTTTTTGCGATTAAAGCCAAAAAATAAATCTATTCGACTTGGGATTTTTTAGACAAACGCGAGTAATGGGCATTAAGTAAAAATGGCTATTTGGGACGTTAAGGGCTATAAATTAATTTTAACCCTTAATATAGCTTAATCTTTAAGAATAAATAGGGCAACCTCATCGGCTAGAAAGAAATCTACATTTATATATCTATTATTTTTAAACTCTAACTTCTTCTCCTGAACTAAAAAATCTGCATTTTCTTGCATTTTAATATCTAAAAGATTTTGTTCTATTCCTATATTGCTTCGCAATCCTAAAAATATTTTCTCTGTTAATATCTCATCTTTAGTTAATATCTCTTCTCTTATATCTAAAGGGTTTTTAATATATTTATCTATATCTGTTTCAGGATAATATCTTCTATCTTCCAAGAACCCAACTGCTCCTGCTCCTGCTCCTATATAATTTTGAAGTTTCCAATAACCTTTGTTATGTCTACTTTGATATATTCCAAAATTTGAGATTTCATATTGAGTAAATCCTCTTTTTATAATCTCATTAGATACAAATATTGCTAAATCATCATCTTCCTGCTTGACCTCTGGAGTATTATAAAATTTTGTTTTTGGTTCTATAGTTAACTCATAAGCTGATATATGGTCTATTGGTAAAGTAAATGCTCTATTTATATCATCTATTAATAACTCTTCAGTATCTCCTTGATAGTTATATATTAAATCTAAAGATATGTGTTCAAACCCTAAAGACCTTGCATTTTTTATTGCCTCTTCTGCTTGTTCTGGAGAGTGAGCTCTATTTAAATATTTTAACTTATTTTCATTAAAACTCTGAACTCCAAAACTAATACGATTCATACCTAAGTTTTTCATTCCTAATAACCACTCTTTGGTTGCAGAATTTGGATTTGCCTCCGTCGTAATTTCTGCACCATCTTTTAAATATGGAGATAGAAGTTCAAATATAGGTTTATATAAATTTGGCATAATAGTAGATGGTGTTCCTCCACCTATAAATAGAGTATCTATACTATTCTCTTTAACATTAAATCGTTCTATTTCGAAGATAAGTTGTTGATATAAAGATGACATATATAACTTTCTAGTATCAAATTTATCAGTATATGAATTAAAACTACAATAGTGACATTTAGAATCACAATATGGTATATGTATATAACAAAGCATTTAGGTCTCATTTCAAATGGTTGTAACCCCATTTTAGATAGAATTATGCCAAAACAATACCATATAAAGAGTAATGAATGTTAAAAAAGACGGAATATCGCCCAAATGTATCTGCGGTAATTCTATCTTCAAAGTATCCAGAAAAGTGTGAATTTTTTATTGCTCATAGAAGTGATATAAAAGATGCTTGGCAATTTCCACAGGGTGGAATTGATAATGGAGAGACTCCCGAAGAAGCTTTAATTAGAGAGTTGCAAGAGGAGATAGGTTATAACGATATAGAAATTATTGCTGAATTTCCAGAATGGATTTCTTATGAATTTCCCAATGTAATTTCAAAAAAAATGTATCCATTTAAAGGACAAAGACAAAAATACTTTCTTGTCCGTCTAAAAGAGGATACACGAATTAATTTGAATGCCCATAGTGTACCTGAATTTGAAGAGTATGAATTTGTGACATATCAAGATTTGTTTAAAAGGATAACATTTTTTAAACGAAGAATCTATCGTAAGGTGATAGATTATTTTATAAAAGAAGGATTTATTTAAATGTTAATCGTACAAAAGTATGGTGGAACTAGTGTAGGAGATTTGGAACGAATAGAGAGTGTTGCAAATCGTGCAGCTAAATCAAAAAAAGATGGGAATAGATTAGTAGTTGTAGTATCTGCTATGAGTGGCGAGACTAATAAATTGGTTGGTTATGCAAATCATTTTAGTAAAAATCCTCCAAAAGCAGAGATGGATATGTTATTAAGTTCTGGAGAAAGAGTTACAGCATCTCTCTTGGCTATTGCACTTAATGAAATGGGTATAGACGCTATTGCTATGACAGGTAGACAAGCAGGAATTAAAACAGACAATAATCATACTTATGCAAGAATAGAGTCGATTGATATAACTTCTATAATTGAATCGTTAAATGATGGAAAAGTTATTGTTGTTGCAGGATTTCAAGGTATATCATCAAATGGTAGAGTAACAACTCTTGGAAGAGGAGGTTCAGACCTTTCTGCTGTTGCTATTGCTGGAGCTTTAAAAGCAAATGCTTGTGAAATTTATAGTGATGTTGATGGAATTTATACAACAGACCCTAGAATAGAGCCAAAAGCTAAAAAGATGAATTTTATATCTTATGATGAGATGTTAGAATTAGCTAGTTTAGGTGCAAAAGTTCTTCAAAGTCGTTCTGTTGAGTTGGCAAAAAAATTAAATGTTAGAATAGTAGCAAAAAGTAGTTTCTCTGATGCAGAGGGTACAATTATTGAGAAGGAGATAAAAGAGATGGAGGCAGTGTTAGTTAGTGGTATAGCATTAGATAGAGATCAGGCTAGAGTTACGGTAAGAGAGGTTTCAGATAGACCAGGAATAGCTGCTGAAATTTTTACAATGTTAGCTGAAGAGCAAGTTAATGTTGATATGATTATTCAAAATGCAAGTACAGATGGTACAACTAATTTAGGATTTACTGTTAAAGAAAGTGAGATAGAAGATGCTAAAAGAGTTATATCGAATTTTGATCATGATATAGGAAGTATGGATTTTGATGCAAATATTTGTAAAGTATCTGTTGTTGGTGTTGGTATGAAATCTCATTCAGGTGTTGCAGCACAAGCTTTTTCTGCAATGGCTAAGAAAAATATTAATATTGAAATGATTAGTACTAGTGAAATCAAAGTATCTATGATTATTGATGAGAAGAATGGAGAATTAGCAGTTCAGACACTTCATAATACTTATGAATTAGATAAGTAAAATTAAACCTCTATGCAACAACTTTTAGACTGGACACTAAATACTATAAGGTCTGAAGAGTCCTGTTTTAGTTGGATGGAGGAGTGTCGATATGACTGGACACCATTAGTTCAGAGTGCTGTATCAAAAATATTAAACGGGCAAACAATATTATTAGTAACAGATGAAGATAGCCGTTGGTTTAGTCGTTATGTATTGAGTAAAATAAACTCTATAAATAGTGGTAGACCTCTTCTTCCTTGTTATGCACTACTATCTATATATCCTAATTTATCAGATATATCTTCAGCTAAAGATATTGCAATATTAGAAGATATGTTGGATATATCTTATCCAAATGGGTATTTTTTATGGTATGTAGGTAGAAGTGACCATAAATTTGCAAAAATAGTTTTCAGAAATGAAGAGAATTTTATGTGGGTAATAGATGAAGAGATTTCTAATAGCTTTACTCTAAAGGGTACTGATCCATTATTAGATATAAAATTAATACAGTTATATAAACTTTTTAATATGACTATTGAAGCATCTCTTTTCGGAGAATTGGAGTTAGAAGAGTGAGACTTATAAGCCAAGTTATTATAACGCAACATCCAGAAGATATTATATTAAAACTGGAAAGATTAACTACAAAAGAAAGAGTAATTAAAATAGTTAAAGAGGATAATTTTTTAGTTGAAGATGTAAAATTAGCTATTGAAAAAGCTTATATAGCTTCATCTGTCACTACTATTATTATACTATCTGCAAAAGAGTTCTCTACAATTATTCAAAACCGATTATTAAAGGTTATAGAAGAACCTCCAGAAGGTGTTATATTTATATTAATTGCTCGTTCTAAATCTACTATTCTTCCAACTATTCGTTCAAGAATACCAATAGAAGTTCTCAAAGAAAGTGTTGAAGAAGAATTATGTGAACTTGATATGAAAAGATTAAATTTAGGAATAGTATATGAGTTCGTTAAAAAATATAAAAGAGTTAGTGGCAGAGATGCACA